>JAISMZ010000196.1 GCA_031276475.1 Coriobacteriales bacterium | reverse complement strand
TAAAAAGTGTCATGTTTCACATGACACTTTTTACGGCCCCCTGTCACCTCTGTCACATCCCGTCCCCCTGTCACCTCTGTCACATCCCGTCCCCCTGTCGTCCCAGTTTCTGCGTCCGCGGTGTGCTCTCTCGCTGATCTGCGAGGTAAAAAAGGCGTCGCCGTCGCGCGGTGTGATTGCCGAGGACTTTCCCTATCTGGATATCGCCCGCGATTACGAAGCAGCAGGGGCGGCGGCGATCTCGGTGCTCACGGAGCCGGAGTTCTTTCAGGGCCGCGACGAGTATCTAACACAGATCGCCCAGACGGTGGCTCTACCGGTGCTGCGCAAAGACTTTGTTCTAGACGCCTATCAGATCTACGAGGCCCGTGCGCTGGGAGCCGCGGCCGTGTTGCTGATAGTCGCGCTGCTCAGTGACGAGCAGCTTGTCGCCTGGCGTGAGTTGGCGGAGTCGCTGGGGATGGCGGCCCTGGTGGAGGCCCATGACCACCGCGAACTGCAGCGAGCCTTAAACAGCGGCGCGGGCATCGTTGGCGTGAACAACCGCGACCTGAAGACGTTTCAGGTTGATTTGGCCACGGCTGAGCGACTGCGGCCTGAGGTGCCTGCCGGAGTGCTGTTCGTGGCCGAAAGCGGCATCCAGACACCCGCCGATGTGGCCCGGATGGCCGCCGCTGGTGCCGACGCCGTGCTGATAGGGGAGAGCCTGATGCGCGCTCCCGACCGTCGCGCGGCGCTGGCCGAGCTGCGACAGGCAGCGGCTCGCGGCGCGGCAGCACTGCCCTCGCCGGAGGCAAAGCCATGACGCGCGTTAAGATCTGCGGACTCAGCCGCCCAGCAGACATCGCTGCGGTAAACGCCGCCCTGCCCGACTACATCGGCTTTGTCTTCGCGCCGAGCAAGCGCCAGGTGACGCCCCAGCAGGCGGCGCGGTTGCGAACGGGTCTGGACGACCGCATCCAGGTGGTGGGCGTCTTTGTTGACGCCGACCCGCAGGAGGTAGAAGCGCTCGCCACAACCGGCGTGATAGATATCGCGCAGTTGCACGGAGCCAGTCCCGATGCCGTTGCCGCCGTTGCCGTGACGCTCAGGGCGAACAGCGCCCTGCCGCTGATTGTTGCGCAGCCGGTTGTCGGCGAGATTTCCTCCAGCGCCTCGCCGGCCGACTATCTGCTCTATGATTATGCCAGCCCGGGCAGCGGCAAGACGTTTGACTGGCAGCTGCTCGCCGGGCGCGCTGGCAACAAGCCCTTCTTCCTGGCCGGAGGTATCAATTTGGAGAACATCGACGCGGCACTGGCGCTGCAACCGCCGGCTTTCTGCATCGATATCAGCAGCGGCGCCGAGACCGACGGCAAAAAAGATGCGGAGAAGATCGCCGCTTTGGTGGGCAGGGTCAGAGCCTGGGGCGACGCAGCCCCGTCCGGCCCCAACGAGAGGAGCCTCGCATGACCGAAAGCGGACACAGGGACGGTTCGTCCGTCCTGTTTTACTGCGGCGGGGGCAATAGGACGGATGAACCGTCCCTGTGTTCTGTCGGGGGACGGTCCTCACAAAAGCGGACGGACGAACCGTCCCTGTGTCTTGCCCCAGCCCCGTCCGGCCCCAACGAGAGGAGCCTCGCATGACCAATACTGCCGGTAGATTTGGCGATTTTGGGGGCCAGTATATCCCCGAGACGCTGATGAGCGAGCTGTTTGACCTGGAGGCGGCCTACGAGGCCAGCAAGCGAGACGCAGGTTTCCAGCGGGAGTTGCACGAACTTCTCCACAACTATGCGGGACGACCCTCGCTGCTTTACTGCGCCGAGAAGCTTTCAGAAGAGGTGGGCGGGGCGAGGATTTACCTCAAGCGCGAGGACCTTAACCATACCGGTTCGCACAAGATTAACAACGTTTTGGGCCAATGCCTGCTGGCTGCCCGGCGCGGTAAGAGCCGCGTGATTGCCGAGACCGGCGCCGGCCAGCACGGGGTGGCCACCGCCACGGCCGCGGCGCTGATGGGTATGCAGTGCGAGGTTTTCATGGGTCGCGAGGACACCGAGCGTCAGGCCCTGAACGTCTATCGGATGGAGCTGCTCGGCGCCCGCGTGCATAGCGTTACCAGCGGCACCCAGACGCTAAAGGACGCCGTTAACGAGGCGATGCGCGAGTGGGTCGGCCGCATTGACGACACCCATTACGTGCTTGGTTCGGTGATGGGGCCGCATCCGTTCCCCACGATGGTCCGCGATTTTCAGGCGGTAATCAGCGCCGAGGCCCGCGAGCAGATACTGGCTGCGACCGGCAAGTTGCCGGCGGCGGTGGTGGCCTGCGTGGGCGGCGGCAGCAACGCCGCAGGGATGTTTGCCCATTTTATTGCCGATAAGGACGTGGCGCTCGTCGGTTGCGAGGCGGCGGGGCGCGGAATTGCCTCAGGCGAGCACGCGGCCACGATAGCCACTGGCGAGGTGGGGGTTTTTCACGGCATGAAGTCGCTGTTTTGCCAGGACGCCGACGGCCAGATCGCCCCGGTCTACTCGATATCGGCCGGCCTGGACTACCCCGGCATCGGCCCGGAACACGCCTGGCTGCACGCGACCGGACGGGCGCGCTATGTGCCGGTCACCGACGAGCAGGCGGTTGTCGCCTTTGAGCGGCTGAGCCAAAGCGAGGGCATCATCCCGGCCATCGAGAGCGCACACGCGCTGTCGTACGCGATAGAGCTGGCCGCGAGCCTGCCGCGCGAAGACTCGCTGATCGTCTGCCTTTCCGGGCGCGGCGACAAGGACGTGGCCGCCATCGGTCGCTACCGTGGCAGAGAGGTAACGGAATGAAAACTAATACTAGCAAAATAGCATCAGCTTTTGAGAAGGGCAAGGCCTTCATCGCCTTTGTTACCGGCGGCGATCCGTCCCTCAAGGATACGGAGCGCTACGTTTTGACGCTGGCCGCGGCCGGTGCCGACCTGATAGAGATTGGCATTCCCTTCTCTGACCCGATAGCCGAAGGCCCGGTGAATCAGGCCGCTGATTTGCGGGCGCTGGCCGCTGGCACCCGCACGGCCGACATCTTAGACCTGGTGCGGCGACTGCGCGCGCAAAGCCAGGTGCCGCTGGTCTTGATGACCTACCTGAACCCCGTCTTTCACTACGGCTACGAGGCCTTTTTTGCGGCCGCGGCAGACGCCGGCGTAGACGGCATAATCATCGCCGATTTGCCCTTTGAGGAGAGAGGCGAGCTGGTCTCTATTGCCGCCGC
>JAISMZ010000185.1 GCA_031276475.1 Coriobacteriales bacterium | reverse complement strand
GTCCCCATTTCTGCCCTCCGCCCAAAGCCGTCCCCGTTTTGCCACCGCCTGAACAGTAGCGTCATTCAGCCCGGTATCTCCTGACCACCGGCGCGGCCTCGGATACAAGACGGTCCTCGTCCAATGTGGCGAGGCGCCCCTCCTCGACAACTATTTTGCCATTTACAATAACGTAATCTGCTGCGGCCTTCAGTCCCACCGTCGCCAAAAGCGCGGCGGGGTCTGCCAAGGCACCGCAGAACTCGATGCGGTTTAAATTGACGAGGAACATATCCGCGGCCTTGCCTGCCTCCAGGCTGCCGATGTCGTCGCGTCCGAGCAGGCAGGCCGAGCCGCGGGTGGCGACCTTGAGCATCTCGTAGCCAGAAGGCACCTTGGGGAGGCGCCGATTGATGCTGGAGTGCAGCCGGTGCAGCAGGTAGCCGACCCGCAACTCCTCCAAAAGGTCGGAGCCGTCGTTGGACGCCGAGCCGTCCACCGCCAGGCCCACCGGCACGCCCTGTTCGAGCAGCTCCGGCAGTCGGCAAACACCGCTGGCCAGCTTCATGTTGGAGATTGGACAGTGCGCCACGCCGCTTCCGGCCGCGGCCAGCCGCGCCAGCTCCTCGCGGGTAAAGTGGATGCCGTGGGCAAACCAGACATCGTCGCCCAGCCAGCCCAGATCGGCCAGATAGTCCAGGGGACGCTGGCCAAAGCGCTCCAGCGTGTAGGCCTCCTCGTCGCGGGTCTCGGCCAGATGGGTATGCAGGCGCACGCCCAGCCGGCGCGCCAGCGTGGCCGATTCGCGCAGCAGCTCGGACGAGACGCTGAAAGGCGAACAGGGCGCAAGGAAGACCTGGCGCATCGAGAAGCGTGATGGGTCATGAAAGCGCGCGACAGCCGCCTCGCTGCTGGCAAGGATCTCGTCTATCGCCTGCACGACGCTGTCGGGCGGCAGACCGCCGTCCTTCTCGCTTAGGTCCATGCTCCCCCGCGCCGCGTGCAGGCGCACGCCCAGCCGCCCGGCCGCCTCAAACTGCGCCTCCGTAATGCCCTCGACACCGCGCGGGAAGACGTAATGATGGTCGGCACAGGTCGTGCAGCCGTACTTCAGCAGCTCGCCCAGGCCGACCAGCGAGCTGTAGTACACAACCTGGGCATCCAGCCTGCGCCAGATCTGATACGAGGCCCTCAGCCAATCAAAGAGCTCCAGGTCTTGCAGCGCCGGCAGGTTGCGACTGAAGGTCTGGTAGAGGTGGTGATGGGTGTTTATCAGGCCGGGATAGACCGCCATGCCGGTGGCGTCAAGCACCTGGAGGGGCGCAGCCGGTTCAGTTGTGGAGGAGGACGGGGCGCCTGCAGCTGCAGCCGTCGCGCTTGCGGGCGACGCAGCGGCATCTCTCCCAGCAGCGGCATCTCGCCCAATAGCGGCAGACAACCCAGCAGCAGCCGCCGCGGCAGCCGTCGCGGCACCGGCCGTCGCAGCAGCCAGATCCGTGCCCGCCGGTACAATCGCGCGGATCTGGCCGCCCTCAACCAGCAGATCAACGTGTTCGTAAACCGTATCGGCATCGTCGCAGCTGATAACCGCTGCGGCGTTTTTAATCAACAGGGGCATCGTCTCGCCATCCCATCGCTTAACTGGCAGCGCCGCTCCAGAAAATGCAGCTGCTAAATACCGCCAAAAAATTGCACCCAGTAAGACCTGCCGTCAAAGACAACGTGACCGACGCCGATGTGGGTAAAACTTGGATTAAGTATGTTGCTCCGATGACCTGGCGAGTCCATCCAGGCACTCACCACCGCCTCCGGGCTGGGATAGCCAAGGGCAATGTTCTCACCCGCTCCCGAGTTCACCAACGACAGCTCATCGCCCTGTAGATCACGGGTAAATGCGGTCAAACAATCTAAACCGTTCGGACGCACGTGGTCAAAGTACTGGGTCAATTCGTCAGCACGGATATCGGCCACCCCCTGAAGTATCGGTCGAACCTGTAGAGGCGAAACTCCGTTGTTTGCACGCTCAACATTAACCAGATCGACCACTCGCTGCTCAAAGTTCGTAGGGGAGCCAAATGTCTTGACCGCCGTCTCGATGTCACTTGATACCGAAAGCTCACTGCCCAACAGATAACCTGTTTCAAGCGCGCCATGATAGTGATTGCGCGCTACCATGCGATAGATGCCAACACGCCCTTCCGGTGAATCCGCTACTAAGGACAAGGGAGCTCTCAGCTTGCCGCTGAGGGCGGCGCCAGCGAGGGCATCGGGAAAGTCACTGCCTTTGGCGAGGCTTATCGTTGGGGCAACGTGAACATCGCCACGCACTTCCCCAAGCGCGTCCGTCTCGAGGGCCATGTTGGCAACCGCAAGAGAGGTCAGGTAACGATCAGAGCCGGCAATACGCTGACACCTGTCGGCGGCTCCCATCGCCCCCAGCTGGCTGCGGATGGCAGCATCGGGCAGGGTCGCAGGGTCATCACCACCAATCAACAGAATCAGATCGAATCTGCCGGAGGTCAGAGCGGCCAATGTCTGGCCGTCAAAGCCGCTGTACGGATCGTAGAGAAAGATTGGGCTCCAAGTCGCGTAAGCCACAGGGGCAATCGAGAGCGCGTCGGGGAACTTGGTACCGGTCGCAACGATGGCTATTCTGCTTATATACTCAGCGCTTTCGTAGTTCTCCTCTACAAACCCCGCCATGATATAATCATATAAATCGTAGAGCAAATAAGCCGTTTGATAACGATTCTCTCCGCCGATGCGGAGAGTCTGCACACCGGACGGGGACAGGGACTGAACCTGTTTTTCAACATTCTCAGAGAGGGTAGCTGTGCTGCCGAGAATGAAGACCGTATCAACACCCAGACGGATGAGTTCCTGGCGTGCGAAGGCATTCAGCGTATCGGACTCCGTGAGCAGGATCGGCGCGTCAAAGAGCCCAGCCAGGCAGCTGGCGGCCAGGGCGTCGGGAAATTTCTCACCGGTGGAGAGAAACGCAACCTCCGCATCCTGCCAACCCTCGCGAACGATCTTCTGCATCGTCTCATAGCGGTTGATGCCTCCCAGACGCTGCCATGATGGGTTGGCGAGGGTGGTTGCCAGCGGCAGAAGATCTTCGCTGCCAGCGTCGGAGGCAGCGATATCCACCTCACCTGCTACCGCCGACCCGAGTGCGGCAACATCGCCTGTGGCGCCACTCTCAACATCTACAGACGTCCCAAGAGGTGGCAGAGCAGAAGCACCGCCCTGCTCAAAATCCGCGATGCCCTCAGAATCGATGAGGTAATCGCCTTTCAGAAATGACGCCACCCGATCAGCAGACAAGACCGCCTGTGGCGAGCGTGCCGCATCGGCCACCCTCTCAACGAGCGAATCGGCAACAGAGCCGGCAATACTGTCCGGCTTCTCACCCGACCGCTCCGGCACCAACGCATCATCGGCAACAGCGGATAGAGGGAGCATGATCAACAGTAAGGCAAAACAGAGAATGAGCGGCAAAACGGTGGATCGGGCGCTAGATCGCCTGCTTGAATGACGTCGATACATCACTGACTCCCATCCGCCTACTCATGACCGCCGGACAACTGCCCCTACTATTGCAGATGGCTCAAGAGTCCGAGTTGGCATCGCCAAAGTAACCTGCGGCATACAAAGCCGGCAGCTTGCCACCTTGCCGGCAGCTGCCGAATTCTCACCCGCGTTTCTCAGTATAACAGATCTCGTCTTTCTTTTTCAATCAGGGAGGCGTCAACTACTCATTGCAGGCCGCCCTACCGGTTATCGCTGGCCGCGAACTTCTCGGCAAGCGACGCCTGAGCGGCCGCCAGACGCGCCAGCGGCACGCGGTACGGCGAGCAGGAGACGTAGTCCAGCCCCACACCATAGAGGCGCTTGATGCTGTCCGGATCGCCGCCATGTTCGCCGCAGACGCCCAGGGTGATATCCGGGTTCGCCTCACGGCCCAGCTTGCAGGCGATGTCAACGAGCTTGGCCACGCCCTCGTCGATGGTCTCAAAGGGGTTAAAGGGCAAAAGCCGGCGCTCGAGGTAGCGGGGGATGAACTTGCTCTCCACGTCATCGCGCGAAAAACCAAAGGCGGTCTGGGTCAGATCGTTGGTGCCAAAGGAGAAGAAATCGGCCTGCTCGGCAATCTCATCGGCCGTCACGGCGGCGCGGGGCAGCTCGATCATCGTACCGATGGGGATATCCAGCTGCACATCATATTCGGCGGCCACCTCGGCGAGTACGGCCTCGCTCTCAAGACGCAAGGCCGCAAGCTCAGCCACCACCGAGACCAGCGGGATCATGATCTCTGGCCGGGGAGCGAGGCCCTCGCGCAGCAACCGGGCCGTGGCGATGGCGATTGCCCGAACCTGCATCGCGGCAAGCTCGGGGTGGACGATGGCTAGGCGCACACCGCGCAGGCCGAGCATCGGGTTTACCTCCACCATCGAGTCGATGCGCGAAAGCAGGCTGCGCTTGGTAATCACCAGATCGGCGTCGGCTGCGGCCAGCTCAAGGCGGGTGATCTCCACCTCAAGCGAACGCGGGTCGTCAAGGAACTCGTGCAGCGGCGGGTCGAGCAGACGAACCACCACCGGCAGGCCATCCATCGCCTTGAACATCCCATAGAAGTCCTCGGTCTGCACCTTGAGCAGGTCGGAGAGGGCCTTTTCGCGCACCGCGTCATCGTCGGTGAGAATGAAGCTTTGGATGATCGCCTTGCGCTCGCCTAAGAACATATGCTCCGTGCGGCAAAGCCCAATGCCCGCCGCGCCGAAGTCGCGCGAGAGCTGGGCGTCTTCGGGGTTGTCGGCGTTGGCGCGCACGCCCATCGTGCGAAAACCGTCGGCCCACTCCAAAATCGTGTCCAAATCCCCGCTTAACGTGGGCAGAACCAGCTCAACCGCACCCAACACGACGATCCCTGAGGTGCCGTCAAGGGAGATGATGTCACCCTCGTGGATGATGATGTCGGTCCCCTGCACTGCGGCCTGCTTGGCTTCAGCATCAATCTTTAAGGCCTCGGCCCCGCAGACACAGGGGGTACCCATGCCGCGCGCGATGACCGCGGCGTGGGAGGTCTTGCCGCCGTGCGAGGTGAGGATGCCCTCGGCGGCGACCATACCGGCAAGGTCGTC
>JAISMZ010000108.1 GCA_031276475.1 Coriobacteriales bacterium | reverse complement strand
AGTATCAGCACCTCGGAGGGGCCGGCGAGCATGTCGATACCCACATCGCCAAAGACCAGGCGCTTGGCGGCGGCTACATAGGCGTTGCCCGGCCCGGTTATCTTGTCCACCGCTGCGATGCTCTCGGTGCCGTAGGCCAGCGCGGCGATGGCCTGAGCGCCGCCCATGACGTGGATTTCGGTGACCCCGGCCAAACCGGCAGCGGCCAACACAACGGGGTCAACACCGCCGCGTGCGTCCGGCGGCGTGGCCATGGCGATACGGCGGACACCGGCCACCCGCGCCGGTATCGCGTTCATCAGCACCGTGGACGGGTAGAAGGCCTGACCGCCGGGCACATAGATGCCCACGCTGTCCAGAGGTGTGATTTTAGTGCCCACCAGCGAGCCGTCCTCACGGGCGTCAAAGCTGCTTTGCCGCAGTTGGCGGCGATGAAAGTCGGTAATGTTAGCGGCGGCTCTCTCCAAAGCAGCCATCACCTGCTTGTCCACCAAACGTGCGGCCGCCTGCGTCTCCTGAAGGCCAAGGCGGATGTTCTTGGGTGCCACGCCATCAAAACGCTGGCTGTACTCGGCCACCGCCGCGTCTCCACGCTCGCGCACGGCGGCGATGATCTCACGAGCGGCCTGAATTACCTCGGGGCTGGAGGTCGCCGCACGGCGCAGCAGAGCCGCGTCCGGCAGTTGGTTGGCTTGCAGTTGGATGACTCGCATTATTATCACTCCTTTATGGTCGGCTGTTCATCATAGCGCAACTGGGGAGGTGCGAAGGGGACGGGGAACACAAAGGGGACGTACTCTGTTGTGTTCCCGATACCCGCTGGGCAGTCGGGAGCGCACACGGCCGAACACAAAAGAGTACGTCCCCTTTGTGTTCCCCGTCCCCTTTGTGCTCTCCCTTTGTGCTCCCATCATTTATGCTCCCCCAGCCGCTGAGCCAGCTCGCGAATCCGCGGGTCGGTGCGCACGCTGGCGATATTACCTACAAAACGGGCCGTGGATGCCATCACCTCGCTGACAATGCGCAGCCGATTCTCGCGCAGGGTGGTGCCCGTGGCCGTGATGTCGACGATCCGCTCAGCCAGCCCGCTGAGCGGTGCCAGCTCAATATTGCCATGGAGTTTAACGATATCTACCTGCACGCCCTGCTGGTCAAAGTAGCGGGCGGTGATGCGCGGGTATTTGGTGGCGATGCGCATCACGCCCAGGCGCTGGTAGTCGGCGTCGGCGGGGCGATTGGCCGCCTCGGGCTCGGCAACCACAAAGCGGCAGGCGCCAAAGCCAAGGTCGACCAGCTCGATGACATCAAGTGCGGCTTCCTCCAGCGAGTCCCTGCCACAGATGGCGCAATCCACCCCGCCGTAGCTGACAAAGACCGGCACGTCGGAGGGCCTGACGATGTAGAATTCCACGTCGCCGCTACAGACCCGCAGCTGACGGCCGGGATCGCTGAGGCCCTGGATATCCAGGCCGGCGCGGCCCAGCGCCGCCACACTGTCGGCATAAAGCGAGCCTTTGGGCACGGCGATCTTCAGCGCTTGGGGCATTCGGGTACCTCCGTTCCAAAGTTTGTGGAGGGGACTGCGGTGGCGGCAGAGGCAGGGGTGGCGGCTGTGGCTGTGACTGTGGCAGGGGCTGCGGTGGCGCCAGGGGCAGCGGGGGCAGGAGTGGCAGAGTCAGGGGTGGCGGCTGTGGCTGTGGCTGCGCCAGGGGCGGCGGTGGCGCCAGCGCCCGTGGTAACTGCACCGGCGGCGCCTTCGTCTGCAACCTGAAGAACCGCACGCTGCCCGGCGGCCCGCAACTCACCCGCGCGGCGAAAGGCCGCCACGGGGTCCGTCTCCACAACTTCTACGGTCTGCAAGTCCGGTGTCTGCGGTTGGCCGTCGTCGCCAACCTGTGCAACCAGAGCCTGCATCACCGTCTCCAGCGAAAAGGCAAAGCCAACTGCGGGCGCGTCCAGACCGTAGGCACTGAGCATCCCGTCGTAGCGACCGCCGCTGCCCAGGGCAACACCGACGCCCGGAGCATAAGCCTCCAGAACCAGACCCGTGTAGTAGTCAAAGGCGCTCATCACCGAGAAGTCAACGCGCACGTGCCCGCCGGCAAAGGCCTCGATGATCTCCCAGCTCGCGGCCAGCTCGTCCAGGCCGTCGGCGCAACCCAACGGCGTGGCGATGGCCTGACAGGCGGCGATCGCCTCGCCTCCGCCACTGAGGGTGACAATCTTGCGCAGGGCTTGCGCATAGCGAGCATCCAGACGCGCGTCGCTGACAAGCCCGTCAAGGGTCACGAGGTTGGATTCGTGGCAGGCTCGCAGCACCCGATTGCGCCAGTCTTCTCCAAGATCCGAATCGCGCAGGCAGGCATCGAGCAGTTCCCGCAAGACGCCCACCGTGCAGATCGCCACCGTAAAGTCGCGCAGCCCGCAGGCCGCCAGCGCCTCGCAGAGCAAAAGCACCACCTCGGCGTCGGCTGCAGCACCGTGCAGGCCCAGTGCCTCCACGCCTATCTGGGTGCGTTCGCGCGCCTGGGCCTGAAGCTGCTCCTGCTCGCGAAACACTGGCTGCACGTAGCGCAACCGCAACGGCAGGGCCGCCTCTAGACGCGTCGCCACCATGCGCGCGATGGGTAGCGTCACGTCCGGCCGCAGCACCAAAAGCTCGTTGTCGGCGTCAAACAGCCTGAAGGGTTGATGCGCCAGCTTGCCGCCCTGCTCCAGAACCTGCAAAACTTCCAAAGTAGGAGTCTCAATCGGCGCATAGCCCCACAGTGAGCAGCGGCGCTGCACCCGGGCGATAATGCCTTCGCGCAGACGCGCCTCCTCAGGCAGAACATCCCTGAAACCTCGCGGCGTCACCGGTAGCATCGCCATCTTTCCCTTCCGTTCGCATTTGCGCTCCCCGTTCGCCCGTTCACGGACACATTTTGCCGGTGTCCCTTCGTGCATCCAGGGGTGCCATTTCTCGTTCTGTCACTATATCACAATAGAGTGATGGAGTACAACGGGCGATTCGCAGGCGGCAGCCGGCGTCTCGCGGGCGGAGCGGCACCGCGCCAGCAGCCGCCTCACGAGGCAGCCGGCGTCTCGCGGGCGGAACGGCACCGCGCCAGCAGCCGCCTCGCCATCCCTTCATACCGCGCTGGTCTATAATGGTCACAGCACCACAGGCCCATGGGAAAGGATCCGCCATGTTCACGCCCAAAGTCGAGAAGCTGCTCAACGAGCAGATCGCCGCCGAGTTCTACTCCGCAAACCTCTACCTGTCGATGAGTGCCTGGCTGGACGACCACGATTACCGTGGCTACGCGCAATGGTTCTACGTCCAGTACAAAGAGGAGACCGACCACGCCCTGATCATCTACAACTACCTGCGCAACGCCGGCGGCGTGGTGCGGCTTAGTGCCATCGAGGCACCGCCGGTGGAGTTTGGCGGCGTGCGCGATATCCTCGCCCAGAGCCTGGAGCACGAGCAGCTGGTAACCTCGCTGATCTATCAGATCAACAGTCAGGCGCTTGCAGACAAGGACTTTAAGACCGTACAGTTTTTGGAGTGGTTCATCAAAGAGCAGGTTGAGGAGGAAGACAACAGCTCCACCAACCTCGGCCGCTTTGACAATTTTGGCAGCGACGCCCGAGGTCTGCTGTCGCTGGACCAGGAGCTGGGAACACGCGTCTATACGCAGACCCCGCAGCTGGCACTCTATGAGGGCAGTGTCTGACGTCACGCGTATCCAATCTGGCGGCTGGGCGATCAGGCTTTGGTCGCATGCCCAAAAGCCATGTAGTGATAGGGCGACTTCGGTGAACGGCAAATCAGCTGATCAAGAGCAGCAAATGGTTTAAAATCTTTCTTTGCACAGGACAAAAAGCCGTAGGTTTGCACCTGGGAATCGGCAAAGATATCGAGCATCTCCTCCAACTCCGCAAGCGTTGAATAATAGCAATCCCTACCCCAGGGAACAAATAACTTGCGCGCCTTCATGTGCAGCGCCGTGCCAGCCACATTCTCGGCAAACAGCATCATTCCCTTTGGTCGTAAAACCCGATGTATTTCTCTGATCGCCGTTCGAATAGCCTCGGGATTATTTCCCACTCCAATAACGGCAAAAAGCGATTTGAGGATAACGATGTCAAATTGATCATCGTCAAAGGGCATGTCGGTAGCGTCAACTTTAGCATAGCTGATGCGCTCAGAAACCCCGCGTCGCACGTGCAGCTCTCGTGCCGAATCACTGGGTCCAGCAATATCCGAACAGATAACATCGACGTCTTTTTGGGCAAGATAGAGAGAAAGACCGCCATCGCGTGCCCCCAGATCAAGTGCCTTTAAGCGCCTCGCATCTGATGTTTCATGGCCTTCAGCAAACGAACAATATTGCGATAATATATTATCCCAGTGGGCAAGCGCCTGCTTCCAGGTCGCAATATCCCATTGCAGGTACTCGCGCAACTGCTCGTCACGGTAATCCATCAGATCAGTCCCTTCAAGCCAACGTCACTCACTCCCTGCTTATATTGTAGCATTATGCCCCTTTGACACCCTGTTCTTGCCCTCAGTGGCTCTGTTGCCGTAAAATATCAGGATGAAACCGCGTCTGTTCACAGGCCTTTGCATCGGGCTGCTGTTATTGCTCGGAGCATTCGGAGTACAGCTCAGCGGCTGCGCGACTGACACCGCCTCGCCAAATAGCGGGCCTTCACAAGCCCTCAGCGGCAGTCAGACGCCAGCTGTGGTGGTCTGTGTTCGGGGGCTCGTTTGGAGCGATATCTCCAAAAATAATACGCCAACGCTCTACGATCTTTCCATTAACGGCAGCGTGGCAAACCTGGCCAGCAACAGTGCCTGGCCTGAAAATCTGAAAGCTGCCCAACCCGACGTAGCCCTTTATCGCCTCACAGCAGGAGCTGACGGAGACCTTAGTGCGGTGGACACCGAAGTAAACAGACTGCTGAAGAACAGTCCTTTGGGCACCCGGCTGATTGTTGCCGCCCTGCCCGTCACCTCTGCAGACGCCCCCCATCTGCCACTGGCGCCGCTGATAGCCACCGGCATCGGCCTGGAAGGCTACCTGCAATCCTCCACAACCCACCGCATTGGTCTGCTTGCCGGCACAGATATCGTGGATTACCTCGCCAGCTCCAAAGTGATTCTCAGCGCCCATCCGGCCCCCAGCACGGCAGAGCGCCTGGCCTTTCTCCAACACAATGTGGCAATCTGCAACGCCGTGGAAGCCAGCAGGGAATATATGGGCTGGGCCTTTCTGACTCTGTTCATGCTAACCCTGGCGGTTTCGCTGGTGCTGTCGTTTTTTGAGATTGACATGAATCCTCGCAGCACCCGCTGGCTGGTGCCGCTTACCCGGGTGCTGATCCTTGTCGTGCTCGCCTACCCGGTCTCGACCTTTTTGATGTTTATCATCCCGCCTCCGCTGTACGCACTCACCGACTCGACGGGTGGCCTGACCGCACTCAGTCTGTTCTGGACAATAATGCTTACAGTAATAGCGCTTATCATCGGCAAGCGGACGCTTTGGTCGCACTCGCTGTTCTTTCTCTTCATCGTCACCTCTGTCGTGATCCTCGCCGACCAACTGCTCGCCGGCCCCCTGTCGCTTACCGGCTACCTTAACTACCATGCAAATGAGGGCATACGCTACTACGGTCTGGGCAACGAGGCCTCGGCACTGCTCTTTGGCTCCTGGCTGACCTTCTCGGGGCTGGTCGTCAACCGCTTTCCCAATGCCCGCCTTACTCCGCACTTCAAGCGCTGGGGCTTCCTGGCTGCCTCCGCGCTGATCACCGCCATCTGCGCCGTTCCCCAGATCGGTGCCAGTTTTGGCGTGCTGACCTGGGGCGTTGTCGGGGTGGTAATCGCCTGGTGGCTGTTCGCCGAGCGGCCGCTGCGCCCCCGCTTCATCATCGCAACCATCTGCGGCGCGGCGCTGCTGGCCATAGGCGTGCTGATGGCCGACCTCGCCTTTAGCCCCTTTCCGCACATGCCCAACATGGACAGCTACCTTCAGGGCGGCCCGCTGGCGCTGCTGCTTGGGGTCTTTAACGAGATCAGCGCCTACTCCTGGGCGACCATCGTCTACTCTCCGCCACTGACCGCCATCTTTGACATCACCGTGCTCTGGCTGTTCGCACTGGCGCTCGTCAAGCCCGGCTCCTACAAGGAGTTCTGGGCGCGCAACCGCGGCCTGCGCGCCGTCTACACTGCCGGGCTGGCCATCATCGTGCTGATGTGCTGCCTTGAGGACTCCGGCATCTTCATGCCCGCACTCTACCTGAGCTACCTGATGGCCGGCTTCATCTGGCTGGTCTGCGATATGCACACCTGGCGCTCACGCGTGATGCAGGCCAGCGGCAAACACATCACCTTGCGCGAGCTGATGCGCCTGGCACTCGACCAGGAGACCTATCGCGGCCGCTTTGGTGACGCTCCCGTTAACACCGCGCCAACTGTAACTACAAAAGTTGTGGAGGAGGACGAGGACCATACCAGATGATAACCGTCGCGCTGATCGCAGCCTATAACGAGGGTCGTCGCATCGCGGCAACCGTTAATGCCGCCGCCGCGCTGCCTGGCGTGGCGGCCGTCCTGCTGGTGGACGACGGCTCAACCGACGACACGGCAACGGTGGCCGAGGCCGCAGGCGCCGTCGTCTTGCGCCTGGCGCACAACAGCGGCAAAGGCGCGGCGCTGGAGGCGGGCTGTGCGGTGTTGGAGGCGCTGGGCGTGGAAGGACGTGGCGGTGACGTCGGCCTGGACGCGGTACTGCTGCTGGACGGCGACCTCGGCGCTAGCGCCTCCGAAGCCGCTCTGCTGCTGGAGCCCCTGGAGCGCAACGAGGCCGACCTGGCGATCGCCATCCTGCCCTCCCCCGCCAAATCGGGCGGCTTCGGCCTGGTCAAGCGTCTGGCGAGCAGGGCGATCACCCGCGCGGCAGGCACGGCACAGCGGGGCGGCTCGGGGAGCGGCACGGAGGGGGGCGACACAGAGGGACGGTTCTTTTGGGGTGACACAGAGGGACGGTTCTTTTGTGTTATTGGAGAAAGCATTACTAAAAGTGCAAATAATTTTTTCAATAACACAAAAGAACAGTCCCGCTGTGTCGCCCCCCTCCGTGCCGCTCCCCAAGCCCCCCTCAGCGGCCAGCGTGCCATTCGCGCCAGCGCCCTGCCCGCGTTGCGCCCCTTTGCACACGGCTTTGGCGTAGAGGTCGCCATGACCATCCGTGCCCTGCAAGCGGGCCTGCGCATCATCGAGGTGCCCACCGCCATGACCCACGCCGCCACCGGCCGCGACCTTAAGGGCTTCTTGCACCGGGCACGCCAATACCGCGACATCCGCCGCGCCTTACGACGGCTCTGTGAATAATGGCTTTTGCGGCTCGAGTTAAGGCGACCGGCGGCGTTAGCAAACGTGACTTGGCAGCAGACTGGCTATGGACAAATAGCTCTCCCGGGTTTAAACTTAGGCTAAACAGCCAGAGAGGTACGCCATGGAACAGACGGCATTAAGAAAATGGGGAAATGGACGCGGAGTGTTGATCCCCAAGAAGACCTGCGATGAGAGCGGCGTCTCGGTAGGCGACGCGCTCGCCGTTACCGTAAGCTCCGACGGCACTATCGTATTGCGGCCTCTGGGCAAACGTGTGCAGCGACACCGTAAAGTCACCATCAGCGAGCTGTTTGAGGGCTACTCGGGAGACTATCAGCCAACAGAGGCTGTCTGGGGCGAGCCCCAGGGCAAGGAGATCTGGTAGTGCCTTACTCAAGGGGTGACATCATCGAGGTCAACTTTGACCCAAGCCTGGGCCATGAACCGCAAAAGCGGCGACCGGCACTTGTCGTAAGCGATGACGAGTTCAACAGGATCTCAAGCCTGACCTTTCTGGCACCGATAACTTCTACGATAAATGACTACCCTCTGCATGTCACACTGCCTGCCAACGCCGTGGTACACGGTGCAATATGCCTGGAACAGACAAGGTCTTTGGACCTGCGGGCGAGAAAGCACCAGCTGCTGGGTGCTTTGGACGACCAGAGCATGGTTGCAGTCTTGGAGAGGATCGGGGCGGTGTTCGGGATATAGCCGCCCTGTTGCCTGACAGCGCCTCAATCTAAAGCTAGCACAAGTGGGTGTGTCTACGAGGGACGGTTTGTCGTCAACTAAAGGAACCGTCCCTCTGTGTCGCCTGCCACGACATCCGCCGCGCCTTACGACGGCTTTGCGAATAGCGGCTTTTGCGGCTCGGTAGATATTCTGGATATCACGCCCTTTTAGACAAACTGGATGTTGAGCTTGCGGTTAACACCATGTGCTATATCGCTTAATAATTTATATGACGGGTTAAGCGTCCCGTTTTCGATGCGCGCAATGGTTGACTGCGGCTTGTGTGCGCGATCGGCAAGCTGTTTTTGGGTCAGTCCTTCCTGCTCGCGCAGTTTCATCAAAGCAATGGCAACATCCAGGCGTTCGCACTCGTCTTGGAACATGCGAGCAAACTCCGCGTCGTTCTCAGAGTCTTTTTTAATCCTGTCATCAATATAGCTCATCTGTCGTCTCCCTTTAAGTAGCTTTTCATCATTGCAATAGCACGATTAATCTCTGTTTCTGGCGTCCTGTCGGTCTTTTTTGTGAAGCCGTGCGTTATCACATATTCCGTACCAGTAAACTGAAAGTACAAAGCCCTTTGGATATTGCTGCCCTGCTTGGATCGCAGTTCGAATATATCACCTTTAAGCTTCTTGACCCATTGCATCCGTTTTGCAACTTCAAGTCCATTCAACTCAGTTTTTAAGATTACCGCCTCAAGTTTTGCTCGATCCTTAACGGGTAGTGAATCCAGGAAATCGTCGAATTCACTTGTCCCATCAGAACGGCGGATTCTCTCAAAAGTAACCAATTTTCGCATGAAGGTATAATAGCGGATACGCTATTCGGAGTCAAGGCGTCATTCTTGCGACCGGACTTACAAAGCTTAAGAGCCACCTTTTATATCCTCCAAAATTGTGCTGACTGTGGCAAAATTTCGCCTGCGGGTTAAGATTTAGCGCGCCGAGGGACGGCCCTTTGTGTTGCGCCAGCCTACTTCAGCCTGAAGCTCGTATTCCTGCCGCCGCCGGGTTCTTGCTCCAAGATACCTTGCGCGATAAGGTCTTTGATGTCGCGCAGCGCGGTGTCGTGTGAGACCTTGGTCAGCCTGGCCCATTTGCTTGTCGTCAGCTTGCCCGCAAAATCTTCCAGCAGCAATCCGATGACTTTCTGCTGACGCAGGTTCAACTCCACGCCGGCATGTCTGCTCCAGAACTCAGCGCGGTTCTCCACAGCGTTAAGCGCCATCATGCTGGTGTGCAGCGCCTGGCTCAGGCAGCTGACAAACCAAAGCAGCCACTCCGTTACGTCCCCGGAGCTGAACTGTGCGCTGTTCAGACTGGCATAGTAGCCTTTGCGCTGCGCAAGCATCGCCGCCGACATGCTGTAATAGCGATCGGCACTGCCGTCTGAGCGCGCCAACAGCATCTCGGTAAGCGCGCGCGCCAGCCTGCCGTTGCCATCGTCAAAGGGGTAGATGATAACGAACCAGAAATGCGCCAGGCCAGCTTTGAGCAACGGGTCGATTCTTGCGTCGCCGTTAAACCACTCCAAGAAGCGATTCATCTCGGCAGGGATTAGTTCGGGCGGCGGCGCTTCGTAGTGTACGCTCTCTTTGCCTATTGGGCCCGAGACGACTTGCATCTCCCCCTCACGCCAGCCGGCAACGACAATGCTCCGCAGGCCGCTGTAACCTGTAGGGAAAAGCGCGGCATGCCAGCCAAAGAGGCGTTGTGCCGTTAGCGGCTGTGCAAAATTGCGGGTGGCGTCCAGCATTAGCTCGACCACTCCCTCAACATCATGCGCCGACGCAGGGCCTCCCTTGCCGGATGCGGACAGGCCCGCTGTTTTTACTCCCAGTCTCTGGGCAATCGATGAGCGTACCTTCTCTGCGTCCAGGCGCTCGCCTTCAATCTCTGAGGAGGTAACGATCTCGTTGGTAAGCGCCGCTACCGTGGTGCTCTCTCGCAGGCTGAAGCCCAGCGCGTCAAGCCGCCCAAGCACCCTGCCCTGCAACAACCGGCAATCACTCAGCGCCTGCGCCAGAGTCGCCGTATCCCAGGTGAACTTTGGCCAGCTGTCGTATTGGTAGATATATTTGCGCATGCCGCGTTCCTCTCGCTCTCAGGCAGGGCGAACAGCTGTGGAGCAGTTCGGGCATCTCCGCACAGCCGATGAACCATCTGATTACAAAGCTGCCTGCCCGCTGCCGTTGCCTTACACTGCGTAGAATAGCAGGCTTATTCTACGCAAATTTGCGTAGAATAGCAAGGTGGGATTGGCAGCCCCGCCAGAGCCGTCCCCTTTGATCCTCCCAGATTGTGCTGACTGTGGTAAAATTTCGCCTGCGGGTTATGATTTATCATCGTCTAAGTAACAGTATCCTAAGCGAGCGAGGACGTTCAAAATGAGCGATAAACCAGAGCTACAACCCTTTAAACCAACTATCGGCAAAGATATTCTTGACCGGGCAAATAATCGTTTCTCACCCCAGATCTGGCAATACATCAACAATATCCTAGAGAACGAGCATGGCAAGGATTGGCGTCAGAAGGCCAAGGCCGATATCGAGACCAACGACCCAAAGCGCATGACGCTGTTCAGCCATGACAACAGCGACGAGAACGACCTCCGTCTGCTTCTCAATTATTTTTGGAGCAAAAACATCGTTGTGGCAACTTTTCAGACTGTACTGCAGACCAACTACAAGGAGTTCTTCTCAACCCTGCTGACCATTAAGGGCAACCTCAACAAGGCCGCACATTTTAACGAAGCTGCCTACAAGACCACCTATCTCACCAATGGCGTGCTGATGAATATGGTCAAGCTCTGTAATATCATTGGAGACTTCAGTCTGATGAACGAGCTTACGGAGCTCAGGCAGGAGCTGGCTCAGTACAAGGATGTTATTGAGGCTGAAAGTGCGGGCAACTACAGCCTCTGGCCCACATTAGAAGATCTGATTATTGACCTGACGCAGTTCGCGAAAGAAAACCCGAGAGATGAAAAGGAATTATCGGAATGTAAGGAAGCAAAAGAACTCCTGCATAAAATGGAAGCCTCCTCTGATTCAAACATTTTTGCTGTTGTTGGCGATATCGGTTCTTTGGGAGATGTTTTGCTCAAAATAAACCCAATCCCAGCGTTTGACTCTAACTTCTTTGAGGATATCGCCAATCCTACTAACGCTGACAACCTTTTGTCTGATTGCTTTTCCAGTGTACTTCTGGACGTCGCACAGCTGCTTCTCTATGATAAGGCTTTTGAGAAGCATCCTCTGGCTGGCAAAAGAATATGTTTACTGAAATCCAGGATGCGTATTTACTTGCAGAATCCGTTTCTCAGTCAAAGTACGACTATAATAGAGGAGATGCTCATTATAAATAGCATGCAAAAATCCGATAATCTTTTGCTGGGCATCTATGATGTTCCATTTACCACAGCTGAACGAGGCCTAAAAATCACCATTTTTAACAATGACTGGGCAAATGACTCTGTCATGCTGGGCAATATAGTATTTGTTGCAGGTGTAAATTCGGGTAGTCGAGACGGCGCAGTACTGAATGATAAAGAGATCCCAACTTACCGTCTTACCCCTCTGGAAGATGACGCAGCTTTCCTTTCATGGAAAGATAGCCTCATGTCCCAGTTACAACTTGATATCAGCGATGACGCAAACAGAAGAATTTTCGAGTTTCTCCTTGCGCAGCGTTATGCCCGATTAGCAGAACGACAGACGCGATGGGGAGGTTACGATCCAAGAAAGGAAGCAAAATTATATTGGAGAATACTGAATTATATGGGCTATTTTTTTGATGGTAAGCCTTGGATTGGTATCGAAGAAGCAGCTAGGGACATCTACTGCGACACCTATATTCCGAGACAGCTTGCCAGGAAATTCGCGTCTGAGCTAATTGAATCGCTTTCAGACGAAAAGTGGTCAGGTGCCGGCATCAGTGTCGATACCATTGAAGCTCTGTCCCTAGATGAAGATCTTATCCGCGTGCGCCGTATAACACCAATAATCGAGAGGAAACTCCAGAGAAGGGCTGAGGATCTGTTCAAAGGTGAAATCGCTCCTATCCTTAAATATATTTTCGAACAAATTATAGGAAAGTTGCCTTACTTGATTTCATACCTGCTCTACTCGCAGGCACAGACAACTGAGCTCCAAGATAATTTATTGTCACCAGATGAATACGCTCAGTTAGCCAATC
>JAISMZ010000089.1 GCA_031276475.1 Coriobacteriales bacterium | reverse complement strand
AGACACTGCCGAGAAGCCTGGGGGCGTCGTCGCTGCCGCAGTGACGACGCCCCGGGGAGGCGTCGTTCGGCCCGCTGAGCCGCCGCCGACATCAATTTGATGCTGGCAGCGGCTCAGTGCGTTTTCAGTTTCCCCTGCCAGTCACGCTACAAACTCAGACGCAGGCACAGCCATCGGCTACAATAGTCCCTGTAGGAAGCCACGGCCAAAACGACAGAAGAAGTGCGCTATGGATGTCACCGACCTCAGGGATCTGCAATGGGAACGCAACCTCACCAGCTACAGCAGCGGCGGGGCCTATCTCAAGGCATCTATGCCGGCTGCGCAGGGCGGCGGTGCGAAGCGTTATCTAAAGCTTTCCAACTACGACGACGAGCGCGGCTTTATCGGGTTTGAGAGCGTGTACGAGTATTTGGCCGCCAAACTGGGAATCTATCTGGGCTTTGCGGTGCTGGACTGCGACCTGCTGAAGGCGCGGATCATCCATAATAGCAGGGAATTCATCACCTACGTTCAGGTTACCGAGGACTTCCTGCAGCCGGGCAGATCAAAAGTGCCGTTTCAGCGCCTTTATGAGTTGGAGAGACTAACGGGCGAGTCGCGCCTGACGTTCCTGCGATGCAACGGCTTTTCTGCACGCGCAGACGAGATGCTGCTCTTTGATTACATCATCTATAACCGGGACAGGCACAGCAATAATCTGGAGTTCCTGAAAAACGGCGATCTCTCTCTGGTGCCGCTCTTTGACAACGGGGTCTCGTTCTTTGCCCCCTATGCGGGGCGCCGCAGCGAGATCGAGGCGTTTGAGGTACTCTCCAATAAAATCACCAACAACGACTTTGGCACCAGGTACCTCAAAGACAATCTGGGTTTGATTGAGAACCGAGCGCTGCGGCTGCCAGTTGTGGATGAAAGCCTGCTCCGAGACAGGCTCCTGGGCATTTTTGATAAGGACGAGGACTTTCCCAAATGGCATCAGGATATGGTGATGAAACTGATTGTGAAGAGGATGGGCCATGCGCAGACGCTACTTGATAACCGATGATACCGGTACAGACTACGGTACTCTGACGTATCAGCCGGACAGCAAAGCCTGGCAACTGGAAATCAACCCCGCGCGGACCTGGGACGATACGCCGCTGTCGCTGGCCATCTACATCAGACAGGGCCGCTACTCACTGGACGCCAGGCAATCCCTGGCCTGGGTGCGCGACCGGCTGCTGCCTCCTAACCGGCAAAACATCAACCAGATCCTCCGCGAACTGAAGATACCCGAATATGACGAGGCAGCCCTTATCGAGAAGACCGGGGGTGTCTCGGCAAACGACTACCTCTATCTGGTAGAACAGCCGTGACTTTGTGCCTGCCAAAATGATGATTGCGCTGAACACACCTCTCTACCGGCACTCCGCAACGCTATTTGCCGCTCAGCACTGCCGCACAGCTTTGCCGTAGTGCGCGAGCAGTTCGTCGTGCGTGACGAGGACTATGCCCTCGCTTATGGCTTGAGCAACCATCACCCGGTCAAAGGGGTCTTTGTGGATGCTGGGCAGGGCCAGGCTGGCCCTTTCCTCAGCCAAAACACCTCCAGCGCCTCAGACTCCAATAATATCCTCCAACGAGAATAGCACTACATTACCCTGAGCCGCGGCAGCTTTCTGGCATCTTTGCGTAAATCCGCTTCTGGAGAACAAAGCGAGGTGTTTTTTGGACAACGCCGAGAATTGCGGCAGCAGCGTCTTGGCGGCTAACTCCTCCAACACGTCCTCCCCCACCTTCCTTGAAGACCATTTGCACTCGCAGAACAGGGCGCTTTTGGCACCGTCGTGTGCAAGGATGTCAATCTCACTCTCTTTTTGAGCAAGCGGATTGCCTCCCCACCATCTTCCGGCCTCCGTAAAAACAAAGGGCAGCTTATCGGCACCATCCACTCGCCAAAGATACTCCAGGCAGATCCTCTCAAACGCCTCGCTCATGAACTGCTCGAGTCCCTCCTCCACAGCTTTATAGGCCAGCTCTGGGCGATTGCTGTTAACGAGTGAGAGGCTTCGGGCGACAAAGCGATACCAGAACCTGAACATATTGTCGTCAATCAGATACAGCGCCTTCTTTTTCTCGTTTGTGTATACCGGTACCTCGCGCCGCACCAGGTTAAGGAATACCAGGGTTTCCAGATAACGGGAGATGTTTCCGCTGGCCAGGTTGGACTTTGAGGAAAGCTCGCTGTATTTGTGAACTCCCCGCGCGATTGCGGCAAACAGCGTATTGTAAACGGTGGGCTCGCGCACCTCCTTCTTCAGCACGGCATCAGGCTCTTCTAAAAGCGGGGCACCGATGGAGAGAAAGTCGGTAATGATATTTTGCCGCAAGGATAGTTCTTCCCGGTAATACTCAAAATACTTGGGAATCCCCCCGTAAATGGCGTAGAGATACGGCAGTCGCAGGGGGTCGGTCTGGCTAAAATACTCCCGCATCTCAAAAAAGCCAAAGGGTCGCACCTTCATCTGAAAGGTCTTGCGCCCATACAAAGGCCGGTTATTGGTGAAGAACTCCTCCGACATCTGCGTCATTGATGAGCCGTTGAGGATAATAAAGGCCAAGCTGTTTGCCTGGTGCCTGTCCACCAGATGTTGTAGCAGTGACGAGACGGCTGGATAAGACTGCACCAGATAAGGGTACTCGTCAATCACCAACACCAGACGCTGGTCGGCGGCGTGCTCAAAGAACTGCGCGAATGCATCGCCAAAACTGCTGAAGACCGCCTTGGTTGTTCCGCTCGATAAGGCCTCCATCAGCGTCGCACTGAAAACCTCGAGGTTCTCTTGGACACTGGCCTGCATCGCACTGAAAAAGACGGTCGGCTTGCCTTGCACAAAGCGGTTGATCAGCGTCGTCTTGCCCACCCGGCGGCGCCCGTACATGACGCAGAACTCAAAGTGGCCCGAGGCGTAACGCTCCTCCAAAGCGGCCAGTTCCTGCTGTCTGCCGATGAATGCCATGATAGCCTCGATTCTCGCGGTGCAGCCTCACTGTTGTGATCTGCAGGCTTGATTATAAACTAACTCACGAGTTAGTAACTCACGAGTTAGTAACAGATTCGCCAGAACCATGCAAAAGCGGGGCGGGCGGGGCGGATGCCAAAGCTGCAGCAAAGGTATACGATTGGCAAAAGCGGCTCAGCTGGCCACCAGGTAGATGTGCTCGGGGGGAATAAAGATGTGGAGGAGGTCGCCCGCTTTGGGCAGGCTTGCAGCCGGCATCTGCTTGAGTGGGAAGCGCCAGATCAGGCCGCCCGGCTCGAGGATCACCGTGCGCTCAAAACGCGAGTCGATGACGCGGCGGACGGTGAAGGGGAAGACGTTTGCGGGACATGAAAGCGGACACAGGGACGGTTCATCCGTCCTGGGCGGACAGAGGGACGGTTCGGACACAGAGGGACGGTTCTTTTGTTCGGACACAGAGGGACGGTTCTTTTGTGTTCCTGGAAAAACCATTGCCTGTGATGAAACCTTGTTTCCAGGAACACAAAAGAACCGTCCCTCTGTGTCCGAACAAAAGAACCGTCCCTCTGTGTCCGAACCAAAGAGCCGTCCCTCTGTGTCCGAACCGTCCCTGTGTCCGCTTTTATTATGTTCCATGCCAGCTACAGGCAGGTCGCCAGGGGTGGGCGGGGCGCACTTCTCCAGATAGGTGGCCCGCACGCCCAGCCAGGCGGTGTCGGAGGGCACGGGACGGCCGCATTCCAGGGTCAGGCCCCATTCCTCGGCGCGAACGCAGGTGGGGCTTTCGGGACCCAGCGGGTGCACCGGCGTGATGTTCTTGACGCCGGAGACCTTCAGCGTTGCCAGCGTCGCGGGGCGGGCAAGGATTTCTGCGGCGGCACCGAGTTGCTGAAGGCGGCCCTCGTCGATGATCGCGACGCGATCGCAGAAGCGAAAGGCCTCGTCGATGTCGTGGGAGATGTAGAGGATGGTGCCGTCAAACTCGTCAAAGAGGTCAAGCAGATCTTGCTCCAGGCCGCTTTTGAGGTGGGCGTCGAGGGCCGAGAAGGGCTCGTCGAGCATCAGTATCTGCGGTTCGGCCGCCAGCATCCGCGCCAGGGCCACACGCTGCTGCTGCCCGCCAGAGAGGCTGGCCGGGTAGCGGTGTCCAAAGCCCTTGAGGCCAAAGCGGGCCAGCTGGTCGCTGACGATGTCGTGCGCGCGCTGTTTGCCTATCCCCCGAGGCAGGCCGGCGCGGATGTTGGCGGCCACCGTCAAATTGGGGAAGAGCAGGTAGCTTTGAAACAGCAGCGCCGTCTTGCGCTCTTGCGGTGTGAGGTTGATGCCCTTCTCGGAGTCGAAGAAGACGCGCTCGCCCACAACGATACGGCCCTCGTCGGGTTTTTCCAGGCCGGCGATGCAGCGCAGGGTCAGGCTCTTGCCGCTGCCGGAGGCACCGAGGAAGCCGAGGGTCTCGGTCTCGGCCGAAAAGGCGACGTCGAGAGTGAACTCGCGAAAGGCCTTGCGAATGTTAACGCTGACAGTCATCGTGCCCTCCGGAAACAGAGCCACAGGGACAGGTTGTCTGAACAGAGCCAGACAACCTGTCCCTGTGGCCCTTCTCATGCCTCTGCGTCACGACGACCCTCACTCTTCTTGCGGTAGCCCTGAAGGCGTGAGGAATACCAGTTGATGAACAGGATCACCAGAAACGAGATCAGGATGGTGACGATGACCCAGAAGGTTGCCACGTCAGAATGGCCGCCCATCCACTGAAAATAGATGGCGATCGGCATGGTCTGGGTGACGCCGGGATAGTTACCGGCGACGAACAGCGTGGCACCAAACTCGCCCATCGCGCGCGCGAAGGCCAGCACGGTGCCGGCGGCGATGGATGGCCAGGCCAGCGGCAGCATCAACCTGAAGAATATCCGCTGCTCACTCCAGCCGAGGGTGCGCGCGGCGTCAAAGAGGTTGACGTCTTGGGACTCAAAGGCGCCGCGTACCGTGCGATACATCAGTGGGAAGCCGACCACCGCGGCGGCGATCACCGCGGCCGGCCAGGAGAAGACCATCTCGATGCCGTGTTCCACCAGCCAGCGGCCGACCGGCGTGGAGTTGCCAAGCAGCACCAGCAGCAAAAAACCGCAGACCGTGGGCGGCAGCACCATCGGGATGGTGAAAAGCGAGTCCAGCACGCCCTGCAGGCGCGCGCCCATCCTAAGCGACAGGCGGGCGGCGAGGATGC
The DNA here is from genome assembly GCA_031276475.1 of Coriobacteriales bacterium. Classification (GTDB taxonomy): domain Bacteria; phylum Actinomycetota; class Coriobacteriia; order Coriobacteriales; family UBA8131; genus JAISMZ01. The sequence continues at coordinate 6,033 of JAISMZ010000089.1, read as the reverse complement.
CGAGGATGAAGATGAAGATCATCGCCACGCCGGCGGTCTTCAGCGAGACCCAAAACGGCCGCATGTCGATGCTGGCAAGGAAAGCCGTAAATGCCGCAAAGCCGGTGGGTGCCTCGGTGATCTGCACGGTGGCGGGACTGGCGAGGGTGCCGCTGAGCATGAACAGGGCGGCATCGGAGGGGTCGCGGGCGGGGGTAGTGGTGGCCGAAACGGCAGCGGAGGAGGCCACGGCAGCTGCGGGCGGGGCGTCGGAGGCAGGGGCTGCGGAAGAGGCGTCGGAGACGGCATCGGCTGCAGGTGGGACAGTCGAGGCGTCGCCGGCAGGCACGACGGCCTCCGAGCCGGCAGGCGGGGCGTCGTCCTCCACAATACTGAGGTAGTAATTCCCGTCGTTGGCAGGGACGGCAAAGCGCGCCAGCCAGGGGCCAAAGCGCTGCTCGCGCTCGGTTGTGAAGCGAAAGTCCAGCGCCAGGCCGCTGATCGGGCGGCCGCCGTTGGGCGCCACGGCGTCCAGGGCGGTTATCAGGCGGATCAGGGAGTCCTTGTCGGAGGCGTTGGCAGGATCGAAGTCCAGCTGGCGGGCGGCTTCGGCGTCGAGGTAGACGATGGCCTGGTTGGCGTCTGTGACCAGCACTGCAAAGGCGTTGGCGGCGGCCATCTGGTAGTGATAGCCCAGATCCTCGTCGCCCACAGGCCGGCTGGTGCCTTTGTTCATCCGCGAAAAATCGGCGATGGCAACGGTGGCCCCCTCCAGCCGGGCGGCGCTGCCGTCCTCGGCAACCTCGAGCTGGGCATCGGCATCGGCAGCGAAGGCGGGGGTCGCACCGATGACAGGCAGCGGCAGCACCCCCGGCGAAGCAAGCAGCACCGCGCTCATGCAAAACACGAGCGCGGTAGCAACAAGAACTCTACTCAGTACTGATCGCGTTGTCTCTCCTTTGAGGACTGGTCCCTCGCCGAGGAGATGCCGGCCAAACGCTTGGCGGAAAGGCGCCTCCTCAGGGAGAATATTCTACAACACTTCAGAGTACTTCAAAGCCATATTTGGCAAAGATCGCCAGGGCACCGGAGTCGCTGGCACAGAAGTCGAGGAAAGCCGCAGCCTGCGTGGCGTTGGAGCTGGCCTTTACCACGGCACCCGGATAGAGGATGGCCTTGTGGCTGTCGGCCGGAACCGTGTAGATCACCTCGAGCCCCTCAAAGCGGTAGACGTCGGAGGAGTAGACAAAACCGATCTGAGCATCGCCGTTGGCAACCGTCTTGCAGACATTGCCCACGGAGGACTCCTGAATCACCTTGCCCGCAAGCTCGGCATTATACTCGCCGTCCTTGCCGGTGTCGGAGCTGTAGAGGCCTATCGAGTTAAGCGACTGGTTGGTGTAGGCACCGGCGGGCACCGCACCGCTCTCGCCGATGGCGATCTTGGTGATATCCGGGTTGGAGACGTCGGCCAGACCGGCGAATTTGATGCCGGAACCAGCCTTGGTAACAACCACCAGGTCGTTGTCAAAGAGGTCGCGGCGGGTGCTGGCGTCGATGCTGCCGTTCTTGTCGGCGTCGTCCATGCTGCCCTTGGAGGCGGTAATCAGCAGGTCAGCGGCGGCCGGCTCGGCCTTGAGCTTGGTTACCAGGTCACCGGAGCCGAGGAACTGCGACTCCGCAAAGCTGACCTCGGGGTGCTTCTCGCTGTAGAGCGCCTGGACCTCAGGAAGCGCCTTTTGCAGTGAGTTGGCGGCGAAGATCTGCAAAGTGGTGGCCGGCGCGGCGGGGGTTGCGGAGGCAGAGGCGGCAGCGGAGCCGGACGCGGCGCCAGAGCCGGACGCGCTGTTGGTGTTGCTTGCCGGTGCACCACAGGCAGCGAGCATGAAGGTCAGCGCCAAGGCGAGCAGGGTGGCAAGAGTGCGCACAACGCTGGCGGCGCGAGCGCGGCAGGGACGAGCGCTGACACACGGGGCAGTGACCAGTAGAGCGGTTTTGCGCTTGGGGGCCTTCATGGGCAGTCCTTTCTGTCAGAGATACTTATAGCAAAATCTTCTATATGGAGAATAACTCCATACGCTAATAGTATCCCTTGCAAAGGATTGCGTCAACCCGGCAATCTGCGGACGAGCAGGGTCATGCTATGCAGCACCACCAGAAGCAAAACGCCAACATCGGCAACGATGGCCATCCACATATCGGCCAGACCGACGATGGTCAAAGCCATCACGAAGAGCTTAAAGGCCAGAGCAAAGGCCACGTTTATCTTGATCGTGGTGAGCGTGCGCCGTGCTAACACGAAGAATTGGGGCAGCATATTCAGGTTGTTTGCCATCAACGCCACGTCGGCGACCTCGAGGGCGGTGTCGCTGCCCGCCGCTCCCATGGCAATGCCGATGTCGGTCTGAGCCAGTGCCGGCGCATCATTGATGCCGTCGCCGACCATCACCACCACGCCATAACGCTCGCGCAGCTGCTGGATTTGCTCCATCTTGTCCTGGGGCAACAGCCCGGCGCGCACCTCGCTGACGCCTGCCTGAGCCGCCACCGCGTCTGCCGTCATTTGATTATCGCCGCTGAGAATGACGGTCCGCTCCACCCCGGCCAGCGTCTTCAGCTGACGCACGACCGTCGGGGCCTCCGCGCGCAGGACGTCGCGCACCGCAATGACGCCGATCACCCGATTTCCCTGGGCCACCAAAAGCGCCGTTCCCGCCTCGGCCTCAATGCGGCGCACGTCGTTTTGGGGCAACGCGGCCTCGGGCAGGGCCTCGCCGATAAAGGCTGCCGAACCCACCCGAACCGGCACGCCGTCAAGCACGCCGGCGATGCCTTTGCCGGCGGTCTCGGTTATCGCGCTGGCAGACGGAGCGGCAGCAGTCACACTGGCAGCCGGGACGCTCAGCGGCGCGGCAGCCGCGCCAGTGGCCGTTGTGGCATCGGAAGCAACGCTGTCGCTGGCAACAGCCGCGGACGGAGCGCCCTGCTCAAAAGCGATCACTATCGCGCGGGCCAGAGGATGAATGGAGTCGCGCTCCAGGGCGTAGGCGACGCGTAAAACCTCGTCTCTCTCCACACCCTGGGCCACCACCTCGGCGACTTCCGGCCGGCCCCAGGTCAGCGTGCCGGTTTTGTCAAAGGCCACCACCTTAGCCTTGCTGCCCAGCTCCAGAAAAGCACCACCCTTAACGAGAATACCGATGCGTGCGCAGCGGGCCAGGGCGCAGACCACCGCCACGGGGGTCGCGATGACCAGCGAGCAGGGGCAGCCGATGACCAGCAGCGACAGGCCGCGGTAGACCCAGACGTCAAAGCCGCCCAGTGCGACGACGCCGGTCAGGCTGAGCAGCGGCGGCAGCAGCGCCACGAGCAGCGCTATCAGCACGATAGCCGGCGTGTAAAAGCGGGCGAAGCGATTGATGAAACGCTCGGTGGGGCTGCGCTGGGCCTGCGATTCCTCCACCAATGCAACTATTCTAGCCAGGGTCGAATTGGCGACCGTGGCGGTGGTCTGATATTCCAACCGTCCGTCCACGCTCAGCGAACCGGAGAACACCTGGGCGCCCTGGGACTTGTGAACGGGAATCGATTCGCCGGTTATCGGGCTTTCGTCAACCAAGGCGGTGCCGCTTGCGACGATGCCATCGAGAGGAATGCGCTCGCCGGGACGCACCACAACCCGCTCCCCTACCAGCACTTCTTCGGGCGACAGGGTGATGGTGGCGCCGTCGCGGATGACGCGCACGGTCTGGGGGCTGAGTTCCATCAGCTGCTCGATGGAAGCGCGGTTGCGCTGAATGGCGAATTCCTCAAGCCATTCACCCACGGCAAAGAAGAAGACGACCGCCCCGGCCTCGGAGAAGTCGCCGAGGATCACCGCGCCAACAACGGCGATGACCATCAGGATATTGATGTCGATGCGCCGCTCGCGAACAGCCTCGATGACCTCGGCGGCGATCAGCCAGAGCCCAAAGATGATGCCGATGATTGAAAGTGCGGTTGCGACCAGCGGCGCGCTGATGCCGGCAACGTTTTGCAGCCCGCTGGTGTGCAGCAACACGCCAGCGATGGCAAAGACGCCACAGACTATGAGCTTGGGCACTGAGATGGACTCCTCATCGCGCTCGTCGTCGGCGTCGTTTGCGGAGGCGGGGCGCGGTGTCGCGTGGATGGCCTCGCAGTGTTTGCAGCAGGCGACGTCGGCGGTGTTCGTGCGGGCGCTGGTGTCGGCGTCGGTCACGGCACTGGTGGCACGGGTATCGGCCGCGGCGTTGGCGGTGCGGGCGACCGTCTCGCAGGCGTCGGCGGTGCGGGTGGCAGCGTCGCAGGCAGCGGCCTTACGGCCGAGCGTCTCGCGGGATGCGCCCTCGCAGGTTGCGGTTGCCATGATTACCGCCCCTCCTCAACAGCATGTTCGATGCCGATCCGAATCAGCTGGCTGACGTGGTCGTCGGCCAGACGATAGACCGAGCGCTGTCCATCGCGCCGCGAGCGAACCAGCCCGCGGTCGCGCAGCAGCCGCAGCTGATGGCTGACCGCCGACTGCGAGACGTCGCAGACCTCCTGCATCTCGCAGACACAGAGCTCGCCGCCGATCAGCGAAGAGAGTATCTTCAGACGCGTAGAATCGGCCAATGCCGAGAATATCTCGGTCACCTTATAAATCACATCATCGCCGGGCAGCACAGCCTCTGCGCCGATGATGTCTCCCAGGCGCTCTGGCGAGCTGACATCCTCGCAGCAGTCCCCGACCAACACGTCGGCCAAAGCGACGCTATCCCCATCAGAAAAGCGCCGATTAATCATTGCGCACCACCTTCCGGTCGATTTGCCCCAGTTTGCCTTCAGCAGTTTTGCGCGAACGCCTCAATGCTGTCATGGTCTCTCCTTTTCTCAATATATGAGCATATGTGCATATCTTACATCTTTTCATTCCTTTGTCAAGTGGAAATTTCGTGAGTCGCACTTCTCCGCTTCCCAAACAGCGCTCCAGCCGCTATAATCAGGCAGGCCTGATTTTGAATGCATCAGGCTTCAGGCACAGCCAACGCACGACTACCCTGAGAGGAGTAAGTCATGAAGATCTCCGCACGTAATCAGTTAAAAGGTGTTGTTCAAAACATTGAGGCCGGCGCGGTTAACACCATCGTCTCGATCAAGGTGGGCGACTCGGTAATCAAGGCGTCCATCACCAACGCCGCCGTAGCCGATCTTGGTCTGGAGGTGGGCAAGGAGGCCTATGCGATCATCAAGGCCAGCTCGGTAATGGTGGGCGTGGAGCACTGAGCACGGCTGCTGCCCCCAACAGCACCGGGGAGGCGCCAATTAATCATTGCACGCCACCTCCCAAGCCAATGTGCCCCAGACCTACCCGGACAAACAAAGTCCCGCGCGTCCGCCTGTCTTCCGGCGAGCGGCCGCACTGAAACACGAAACCCCTCTGGCAATAGAGGGGTTTCGTGCAGCAGAGAAGCGAAAGGGAGAGGAAGGGAGGTTTACTCTCCGCTAAGTATAATATCCCTGACCAAGGCTAAAGTCAAGAATTTTTTTGCGAATCCGGTGAGCGGTGGGGTTGGTGGTGGTGGCGCGGTGGTGGCGCACCATAAGGGAGCCCTGGTTGACGAGACTTTCCTCCAGGTCATGCAGGTCGTAGCCCCCAGCAGGCAGACGTCAGTCAGCGCTCCCAGCACAAAGTCGGACAACGCCGACTGCACGAAAAGCTTCAGTTGCGAGCTCACCCAATCCTCAGCCCAAAACCACCAGATCAACCGCAATATCATGGGGGTCAGTGGGCAGGCTGTCGCGCAGGAATTCTCCACGGCATAAAGCGACGCTGGCAGATAAAGTTGTGGAGGAGGACGGGCGGCCAGCCCTCCAGACAGCCAGATAACGGTCGTAGAAGCCGCCGCCGTAGCCTATCCGCTGTCCGCTGCGGGTGGCGGCGAGGCAGGGCACAACCACCAGACCGATCCCTCGTGGCGCAACTGCCGGCAGCTCGGCGCGCGGCTCCAGCAGGCCATAACTCCCCTCAACCAACTCGGCCTCGCCGCTAAT
>JAISMZ010000049.1 GCA_031276475.1 Coriobacteriales bacterium | reverse complement strand
TGCCGCCCATCCGCAGGCCGATGGGAGCATGGATGCGCTCGGCGGTGAAGACCTCCGGGGCGACGCCGGTCTGGGCGGCAAAGGCAAATATCTGCTCGTTTTTCATCGGATTGCCAAGCATGCCGATGTAGCTGGCTGGGGTGCCAACGGCCCAAAGCATCGCCTCGGTGTCGTGGGCGTGGCCGCGGGTCAGTACGCAGAGATAGTCATGCTCGTTTATCGCCAGCGCGTCCAGGGAGGCCACGGTGCTCAAATTCTCCCAGTTCTCCAGCAGGACGCGCCGCGACGTCGCAAAGCGTGCCTCGTTAAGATAGTCGGCGTCATCATCAATCACGACGGTATCAAAGTCGCAAAGAGCAACAACCTTCTCCAAAGCCCTGCTGACGTCGCCGGCACCGAGCATCACCACCCTGCCCTGTGGCTCCAGCGGGATGGAGGTCCAGGCCACGCCCGCATACTGGCTGTTGTGCATGTGCGGCCCACGGGTGATGTCCAGCATCTGGCGGCGGTCGCGCGGTGAAGGCTCGCGGCTGAAGACGATTTCTTTATTCTTTGTTGAGAAGAAAACGCCGGATTGGTCATCGCTGCTCCCCTGGCCCGGCCCGTTAAAGTTCCAGACGCTGGTGTCCACGCTGTCCAACACCAGGGCTGGATCGGTGACCACCTTAAAGCCCAGCCAAGCCTGCCGGCCGTTTTGCACGGCAGCCAACGCGGCCTGAAAGGTGGGCAGGTCGGCGGCGCTCAGCTGGGCGAGTATCTTCTCCAGATCCTCTGGCACGATATCTGGGTCGTGCGCCAGAGCCTCCGCAGAAAAGCAGTAGAAGGCCCGGCGCAGCGCGGCGTTTGGCTGGGGGGCCTGGCCTGCCTCCAGGGCTGCGATGACCTGCTCCAGGGCGGCCGCGAGTTCTTGTTGCGTGGGTTTGTCCATAACTGACTCCTTGTCCTCAGTCGTACCGGTAGTCTACGCGGGGCGGGGCGTCGGGGCGGGTGGCGGCAACGACGCTGCCCAAAATGAAGCTTGGCGCAAAGGGCGCAAAGTGGGCGGCGAGCGCATCGACCGCGTCGGCCTCCACAACCAAAACCATGCCGATGCCCATGTTGAAGGTTCGCAGCGCCTCAGCCTGGGTCAGTCCGGCCGCCTCCACCACCGCCTGGATGACCGGCAAAACGGGCCAGGCGGCGGTGATGTGGGCGTCAAGGCCGGGAGGCAGGGCGCGGTTCAGGTTCTCGGTGATGCCCCCGCCGGTGATGTGGGCGGCGGCGTGAATGGGCAGACCGGCACGAAAAGCCGAAAGCAGCGGCTGAACATAGATCCGGGTTGGCTCCAGCAGCGCCTGGGCCAGCGGTGTGCCGTCGGGCAGCGATGCCGCAGCCAGCTCGGCGTCGCTCAGCGGGTCGGTCAGCGCTCGACGCACCAACGAGTAGCCGTTGGAATGCAGGCCACTGGAGGCCAGGCCGAGCAGCACGTCTCCCGCCTGTACGCGCTTTGCTCCGAGCATTCGTGGCCGGTCGACCACGCCCACCGCAAAGCCGCTGAGGTCGTAATCCTCGGGCGCCATGACGCCGGGATGCTCGGCCATCTCACCGCCAATCAGGGCGCAGCCGGCCTGACGACAGCCCTCGGCTATGCCGCCGACCACCTCCGCCGCAAAGTCCGCCTCCAAACGGCCGATGGCCAGGTAGTCCAAAAAAAACAGCGGCCGGGCCCCACAGGTCACAATATCGTTAACCGACATTGCCACCAGGTCGATACCCACAGTGCCGTGTTGGTGCAGGCGCTTGGCCAACTCCAGCTTGGTGCCCACGCCGTCAGTGCCGCTGACCAGCACCGGATCGCTCATCTCGCGCAGCGCGGCCGCCGAGTAGAGTCCACCAAAGCCGCCCAGATCGCCTATCACCTCCGACGTGTAGGTCGAGCGCGCGGCGGCCCTGATAGCCTCCACCGCCCGGGCCCCTTCAGCCGTGTTGACGCCGGCGTCTCTATAGGTCAACTGCGCCGTGTCGGCCGGTCGCTCCTCAAGTATTTCGCCGCTGATAGTCACGCCACCATTCTACCTTATCCGCAGGGCATCTCGCGTTTACGGTTTGAACACCGCCTCGCCTCAGCAGCTTGACGGCGACGACCGGGCCCCCGGGCAGCCTGTTCCTCAGGGAGGCGCCGCGGCAACCTCAGTTGAGATAGCGCTTCTCCAAACGCAGGCCAAAGCGGCAGGCGACGTCATAGTTGATGGTACCCAGGCCGCGGGCGATGTCGTCGAGACTGATCTCTAAGGCGCCCGAGCGGCCCACGACCACCACCTCATCGCCGTACCTGACCTCCAGGCGGCCCTCGCGACCGCGTGGCCGTTGGTCGACCTCAAACATGCACATATCCATGCAAATATTACCGACCTGCGGAAAGGCGTGGCCCTCTACCAGCAGATCCATACGGTTAGAAAGCTCGCGCGCCAGTCCGTCGCCGTAACCCAGCGGAATCGTGGCGACCTGCACATTGCCCGGCGAGCGATAGGTAAATCCGTAACTGACACCCTCGCCTACCGGCAGCGACTTGAGGTCGATGACGCGGGCGTGGATGCTCATCGCCGGCCGCAGGTTGATCAGCGTACGGGTTAAGTCGGAGGGATGCAGTCCGTAGGTCATGATGCCGATGCGCACCAGGTCAAAATGGGTCTGCCGATAGCGTATGGCGGCGGCGGAGTTAGCGGCGTGGATAATACCGGGCGCAATGCCCATGTAGCGAATCACCTCCAACGCTTCTTCAAAGCGCTTTAACTGCATGCGTACGCCCATCTCGTCGCTGCCGTCGGCGGTGGCAAAGTGGGTGAAGACGCCCTCCAGGCGCAGCCCCGCGTGAAAGTCCAGCGAGCGCAGAAAATCGCCGGCGTCGCTGGGGTGCACGCCGATGCGGTTCATACCGGTGTCGATCTTTAGATGATAGCCCGCCTGACGGCCCGCAGCCGCCGCTGTCTCGCCAAGCGCCAGCGCAAAGTCCATCGTAAACACGCAGGATGTCAGCTCGTAGTGCAGCAGCTGCCCAATGGCCGCCGCCGGTGGCTCCGCCAGCACCAGAATCGGCGCCATGATCCCCGCCACTCGCAGCTCGACGCCTTCGGCAACGCTGGCCACGCCGAGGTACCTGGCACCGTTTGCCAGCGCGACGCGGGCGACCTCCACAGCGCCGTGGCCGTAGCCGTCGGACTTAACCACCGCCATGATCAGCGGTCCCGCTCCAATATGTCGACGCACGGCCTTCAGGTTATGGCGAATGGCCTCGCGATCTACCTCCATCCAGGACCAACGCTGCGTTGCGGCCTGGTCGTCTGTCTTCTCCACATCGTTTCCTATCTGCTCGGGTAGTCCCTGCTTCTGCGCTGCAGCGAGGTGAATATCCCGGCAACGCAAAAACCGACGAAAATGATACAGCAGACGCGAGTCGCAAGGGCGATGGCGTCCGGCGCGGCCTGAACTATTGTGACCTGACCAAACGTGGCGGTCATCACAATGCCAATTACCGCCATGCTGACCAGCTGGCCGCCGTTGCGCATCGTGCTGACAAAGGACGAGGCCACACCGGCGTGCTGGCGCGGCGCCTGCGACATGATGGCGTTGGTGTTGGGTGGCGAGAAGATGCCAAAGCCAACGCCGAGAATTATCAGGCTGACAAAGACATGCACGAGCGAAGCGGTGTAGGTCATAACGACCAGCAAGACGAGGCCGACGGCGCAGATCGCCATCCCTACCGAGGCCAGACGGAACGGCGAGTAGCGGTCGGAAAGGCGTCCGGAGAACGGCGTGATAAGTGTCTGCATCAGCGGCGAGGTAATCAGGATCAGTCCGGAGATGGCAGCGCTGAGATCCATCACCTGCTGCAAATAGATGGAGACGAGATAGCTGACGGCAAAGGTTGCGCTGTAATTGAACAGCGCCGAGAGGCTGGAGAGCAGAAAGTTCGGGCCGTTCTTAAACAGCGCTGGCGCCACCAGCGGCTCGGCAGCGCGGTTTTCGTGACGGATGAAAATGAGCAGAACGCCGGTGCCAACCACCATGCCCAGCCAGCCCAGCGGATTATCCGCAACCAGATTAAGCCCCAAAGCGATGCAGACGACGGCAAGGGAAAAGAGCAGGATGCCCAGCGGATCCATGCGCTGGCGCAGAGATTTGCTGGGGGCGGCAGGCGTGGGGGTGGGAGGACATAATGGAGGACATAATGGGGACGGTTCTTTTGTGTCTGGGTATGACAGAATCGACTCTCCTGAGTCCTCGCGAGACACAAAAGAACCGTCCCCATTATGTCCGGGCGGGGCAGCGGGGGCGGAGGCGGGGCTTGGGGCGGCGGGGGCGGGGGCGGACGCCCCCCGCTTGGGCAGGCTGACGGCGGCGATGATGCCGGTGATGATGCCAAAGATCATCAGGAACACAAACACGCTGCGCCAGCCGGCATAGTAGGTAAGCAAGCCGCCGAGCACCGGCCCGGCAGAAAGCCCCGCGTAGGTCGCGGCAACCGAAATGCCCAGCATCTGGCCTCGGCGCTGAGGGGGAAAAACGTTGTTGATAATAGCAATTGTTGTGGCAAACAGGCAGGCCGAACCGATGCCCTGTCCCAGACGAAAGGCTATCACACTCTCCAGAGAACTTGAGAACACCGTGGCGCCCGCGGTGAGCGAAAGCAGGAAGATGCCGACGATGAAGACCGTCCGGCGGCTCGTCAGGTCGCTCAAGCGGCCGATGGGCAAGGCCAACGTCAGGCAGCAGATGGTGTAGCCCGCGACGATCCAGCCGAGGGCCGCGGTGGGACTGTGAAACTCCGCACCGATAGTGGGAATGGCAACATTCAAAGCGCTGCCGTTAAAGGCCGGCAGCACTGAGGCCAGCAACAGCACCATTATGACAGTCTTTGCGCGAGGGATGCCGGCGGTCAGCGACTGGGCGTCACCTGCGCGTACGGCGGCGCTGGCTCCGTCATCTTTCGATTTTCTGTCCGGTGTTTTGTCCACAACGGGATGATAACACAGCGGGAAGACATAAGGGGGACGGTTCTTTTGTGTCTGGGCAGAACAGAAACGGTTCTGCGAAGTTCTCGCGAGACAGAAAAGAACCGTCCCCCTTGTGTCTTCGTCCCCATTATGTCTTAGTCCCAGGCAGCCAGTGCGCGAGTTGAGAGGGAGCCGCGGGCGCTTACCGTGATGCGCCGCTCGTTGCCCGCGCCAAAGGAGAAAGCCAGTCGCAGATAGTCGCCGGGCAGGGCATCGGAAAAACGGTCGCCCCACTCCACAACGGTTATTATCTCGTTATCCAGGTAGGCGAAGTAGTCCAGGTCGTCCAACTGTGCGGAGTCGTCGAGGCGGTAGAGGTCAAAATGGTAGAGCACGGGCCAACCCAGGGCGCGGTACTCATGCATGATGTTAAAGGTTGGGCTGGTGACCTTGTCCTCGGAGCCGAGTCCGCAGGCCAGTCCCTTAACAAACTGGGTCTTGCCGGCTCCCAGGTCGCCGCTGAGGATCAGCACGGCGCCGGCGGGAAGCACCGCAGAAAACGCTGCGCCAAAGGCCTGGGTTTCCTCGGCGGAGTTGGTGGTGATGGTGAAGGTGGCGCTCATCGTGCGGAGGCGGGCGGGACGATGGGCGCCGAAGGTGACGGGGGTGACAAAATCGTACCGTCCCTTTTGTCACCTCTTTTGTCACCTCCGTCACCGGGCGGGACGGCATTGGCGTCGGCGCGGGCGGCCAACTCGCGGTGGCGCTGCTCCAGCAGGCGGCCGAGCAGACGAAAGTCGTCCTCCAGCTTGGGCAGCTTCAGGCGGTCGTAGATGGCGGCGGCTGGATGAAAGGTGGGCAGCACCGAGAAGGCGCCCGTGATGTGCACCTGGCCGCGCAGGTGCGAGATGCCGCGGTCGGTTTTGAGGATAAAGCGGGTGGCAAAGTTTCCCAGTGTCACCAACACGATGGGCGCTATCGCTCGCACCTGTTCGCGCAGGTAGGGAGTGCAGGCCTCGATCTCTGTGGGCAGCGGGTCGCGGTTGGCGGGCGGGCGACACTTGAGGATATTGGCAATGTAGATGTCGCTGCGCTGAATACTCGCCAGAGACAGCATCTGGTTCAGCAGTTTTCCGGCCGCACCAATGAAGGGCTCGGCACCGAGGTCTTCCTGGCGGCCGGGCGCTTCGCCAACGAGCATCACCTCGGCGTGCGGGTTACCCACACCAAAGACGATGTTGGTGCGCGTCTCAGAAAGCTCGCAGAGGCGACAGCCAGCGACGCGGGCTGCCAGGCTATCCAAAGTCGGATTACTCATCCAGATCTCCGTTCTTGCGTCCCCGGGCGGGTGTCGATCGCTCGGTGCTCCGTCGGTTAAGCTGACAAAAACGTACCGTCCCTTTTGTCAGCTTTTGTCAACTCTCGGGCCACCACTGGGGCTTCATCTTGGCGCAGAAGCTGTGACGGCAGGCCTGCTCGGGAATCTTGACGGGGTAGCTGCCCGTAAAGCAGGCCGTGCAGTAGCCGCTGTGCGCGCCTCGCACGCAGGACTCCAGCCCCTTTTGCGAGAGGTAGGCCAGCGAGTTTGCGCCGATAAACTCTGCGGTCTGCTCCACCGTCATGCGGGAAGCTATCAGCTGGTCTTGGACGTCGGTGTCGATGCCGTAAAAACAGGGCCAGGCAACCGGCGGCGAGGTTATTCGCAGGTGCACCTCGCGGGCGCCAGCCTCGCGCAGCATCGCCACCAGCTGGCGCGACGTGTTGCCGCGGACGATGGAGTCGTCCACCACCACCACGCGCTGCCCAGCCAGCGCCGCGGGCAAAGGGTTGAGTTTCAGGCGGATGCCGCGTTGGCGCAGCGCCTGAGTGGGTTGGATAAAAGTGCGACCGACATAGCGATTTTTGATCACGCCCTCCTCAAAAGGAATACCTGAGGCGCGGGCGTAACCGATGGCCGAAGGGGTGCCGCTGTCGGGCACGCCCATTACGATGTCGGCCTCCACCGCAGCCTCAGCGGCCAGGCGCCGGCCCATCGCCTCACGCGCCTGGTAGACGCTCTGGCCGTCGAGCACCGAATCGGGTCGGGCAAAGTAAACGTACTCAAAGATACAGAGCGCACGGCGGCGGCGGGGCACGGCCTGCTCTATCACCAGCCCGTCGTCGCCGGTTCCCTTGATGCGGATGACCTCGCCCGGCTCCACATCGCGCACCCACTGGGCACCGACAATGTCCAGACCGCAGGTCTCGGAGGCAACCACCCAACCGCGCTCCTCGGACAGGCGGCCGAGGGAAAGTGGACGGATGCCGTGCGGATCGCGAAAAGCATACAGTGCTTCGTTGTTTATTAATACCATCGCGTAGGCGCCCTCTATCAGCTCCATCGTCTTACGAATGCCCTCGCGCATATGATGCGTCTGGCAGGTAAAATGGCCTATCAGCTTGGCCGCGACCTCGCTGTCGGTGGAGGAGCGAAAGGCGATCCCTAAGTCGAGCAGCTGGACGCGCAGGGCGTTGGTGTTTACCAGCGTGCCGTTGTGGGCCAGCGCGATTATCTCATCGCCCATGGTGGAAAGGTGCGGCTGGGCGGCCTCCCAGGCGGCGTGCCCGCCAGAAGTGGAATAGCGGGTGTGGCCGATGGCGACGTATCCGCTGAGCGCCGCCAGCGAGCTCTCGTTAAAGACCTGCTGAACCAGCCCCATGTCCTTGGTGGCCAGCACCGAGCTGCCGTCGGCCACGGCGATGCCGGCGCTTTCCTGCCCGCGATGCTGAAGCGCGTGCAGTCCAAAATAGGTCAGCCGCGAGGCGTCCTCGCCGGGTGCGTAAATGCCAAAAACCGCGCAGGCTTCCTCGGGATGGTCGGGGCGGGCGGAGTGGTCGGGGGCGGCGGGAGCAGCTGTGGAGGAGGGCCTGGGCGTTGCGGGGGCGGCGGGCGTCGCGGGGGCAGCGGGCGTCGCGGCGGCGGCCGTCGCGGGGGCGGTGGGCGTTGCGGGGGCGGCGGTCGTCGCGGAGGCGGCGGGAGCAGCTGTGGAGGAGGGCCTGGCCGTCGCGGGGGCGGCGGGCGTCGCGGGGGCGACCGTTGCGGGGGCGGTGCGACGGACGAAAGCGGCGGGGCTGATGCTCACGACGGCTCCGCGCTGCGCACGGGCTGGCAGATCAGCACGACGCGCTGGGAGAAGTCCAGGCTGTCGCAGGTGACAAAGGAGTAGACGCGGCCTTCGGCCAGTTCCGCCGCAGAAGGCCCGTCGGCACTCACGACGGCGGAGTCGAGCATTTCGTTAAGGTAGTTGGCAAATTCCTCGTTGGTCCCAAAGCCAAAGCGGCGAAGCGGGGCGTTCTCATCCATTTGCAGGATTGCAAAGGGGCGTAGCTCCTGGTTCAGGTTTGGCGTGCAGAGATAGACGACCGTATGCTGGTTGAAGTAGTCCTGATCTTTAAACATCACCAGGTCGGTGAACATCGAGCCGTCAAAGACGTTGTGTCCGTAGGCGATGTTGTTGCGGTCGTCAAGCTCAGGCGAGTTTTCGTGGTCGAGGAACACCGCGCCGATGTTGTTGTAGGAAGCGTCAAAGAGGTGGTGCAGGTAGTACTCGTTGTCGGGCCCCTGGACGATGGGGTAATTGATATGCGTGCCGGGGATGATGATCCAGGCAACGACGTCGGGATTGGCGGCGCGCAGAGCGTCCCAGTCAAAGTGGATATCCTCCAGACGCAAATCGGGATCGACGACGGCCTCGAGCAGCGGCACCTCCAGACCAGAGACCGTGCTGATCTCGCGATAGCGATTCTGGGCGTCATAATAACGGAAGAAGAGAAAGCCGGCGATCACCAAAGCCGCAATGATCAACAGGATGCCCAGGTAGAAGAGCAGGCGCGAAATCCAATTGCGAGCGGGACGAAGCTTGGGCTCCGCAGAAAGCGTCGCGCCCGGAGCGGCGGCCGTGGGGGTCATGGGGGCGACAGTGGCTGCGGCCGTGGGGGCTGCGGCCGTGGCGGTGGCGGCTGCGGTCGTGGGGGCAGCGGCCGTGGCGCCGGGCGCGACCTCCGGCGCACCCACCTCCGGCACTCTCAGATGAGCGGCCTTGGGGCGGGCGGACTTTGAGCGAGTCATTTTTGAGCGGGCAGCCTTGGGGCGGGCGGCTCGCGCGTGCTTCCCAACCGCGCCTCCGGCCGCGCTCACGCCCGGCGCCAAAACGTCCTTCGTCGTTGCGCTCGCATCTGCCGCCGCTTCATCGGGTGGCGGTGACTCGGAGCTATCCAATCTACGGCGCATTGCTACCCTCTCAAAGATAATTGCCCTCGTCAAAAAATAATTACCGCCGCAATACTAACACGCGCACGAATCCAGGCGCGCAACGGATGCAAAATGGTCAACAAATCGCTATCTCACGTACATCATTTGGTGAAACTGTTTACGCCGATGTTACTTCTTCTTCATCTCCGCAAAATAACCCTTGGCAATAAAACCAATGATAACCGCCAAAACGATGACGACGACAACGACCCAAAAAACAACGTCGTCTATCTCAAGAATGTCAAAAAGCTTAATCAGGGGCATGTTAACTCCTTTATTGCTTTTGCCGTATCGGTCTCGGCCAGCCTGCGCCAGACCGCTCCCTGTGGTTGTTACCAGATAATCTTACCATAACCATGCGGCAGCGGTGGCGCAGGTAACACCGAGCGCGTGCTCGGCGCGGCTCAGCGCGGCTCAGCGCGGGCGGGCAATCGCGTGCAGCCGGGCCTGCTCAGCGAGAGAGTCATCGAGCACAGAGAGGGCGACCTCCTCCAAATACCGGTGTTTAAGGGCCGCGGCTATCAGGAAGTCGGCGATGCGGGGGTTTTTGGGCAGCAGCGGGCCGTGCAGGTAGGTGCCGATCAGGTTGTTCCGACGAGCGCCCTCGGTCTGGTCGTGACCGTTGTTGCCCATGCCTTTGCGTGTGCGGGCAAAGGGGACGGTTCTGGCGTCTTCCGGAGCGTTTAACCAAAGCGGACACGGGGACGGTTCGTCCGTCCTGTTTTCGCGCGACACAGAGGGACGGTTCTTTTGGAGCGACACAGAGGGACGGTTCTTTTG
>JAISMZ010000004.1 GCA_031276475.1 Coriobacteriales bacterium | reverse complement strand
CAACTTGGAGTCGTCTATCCAACCGCCGCCAACGCTGAGCGCGATGACCTCGGCGCCGGCGCTCGTGCCGGCAGCCGCCCCAGCAGCACCCACGCCAGCATCCTCAGCAACACCCGTGTCCGCCAAGGCCTCGGCCAGTACAACACCGGCCTCGATGGCGTTCAGGTCGTAGCTGCTGATGCTGGCTGGCGCCTTCTCCAGATTCAGGGTCCGATCAGCGTTAACCGTGATCTCCTGATCGTCGGGCACAACCTTAAAACAGGTGATGATCCTCATCAACATCCCTTACCTTATCCGTAAACCTACCACTGACGCCTGACTGGTGCTCTTGCCTCACGGAAGCCTCGCCGGCTGCCGCCAACACCTCGCCGGATACTGCCAACACCTTACTGCCGATACTGTTTAAGCAACTGACGGCCACCGATATGCACCATGATCTCGTCGGTACCGCCGGCCATGCGCAGATGGCGGATATCCAGCCACATCCGCGAGATGCGGCTCTCCTCGGTGTAGCCGATGCCGCCCATCAGCTGCATGCAGGTGTCGATGACCTCAAAGGATGCAATAGCACAATAGCGTTTTGCCAGCGCCGAGTCTATCTGGATCGACTGACCGTTATCTTTTTTCCAAGCGGTCTTATACAGCAGACCCTTCATGTTCTCGATCTTAATCTTCATGTCGGTCAGGTATTCCTGAACGATCTGAAAGAAGCCTATCGGCTTACCAAACTGCTCACGCACATTGCAGTAGCGGGCGATCTCCTCAAAGGCGGCCTCGGCCATGCCTACGCCCATCGCCACCAGCATCAAACGCTCGATCTCAAAGTTTTTCATCAGCTGCATGAAGCCATTGCCCTCAACGCCGATCAGCGCGCTTTCCTCCACCTCCACATCCTCCAGATAGACCTCAAAGAAGCGCCCGGTCTTCAGGCCAATTTTATGCAGTGGCTCGAGCCTGACGCCAGCAGCGTCGCTGGGCACCAACCACATCGACATCGATTTCATCGGCACTTCGCCCTCAAGATCGCGGGTGATGGTCAGCAGATACGGCGATATATCGGCGTCGGTAACCATCGTCTTGTGGCCATTGACGTAGACCTTGCCGTCGCGGCGCGTCGCGGTGGTTAGGATGGAGCTGGAATCCGACCCCGCCTGCGGCTCCGAAAATCCCAGCGCAAAAGGCGGCGTGCCGTATTTACCCACGTATTCAAGGATGAATTTCTGCTGTTCCTCGTTACCAAAGGCCAAGATGTCATCGATCGATATGGCATTTGAGGCAACCGGCAGATTGGCGCCCGTCAAACGGGCCAGCTCCACCGCATACATTACCAACGTCAGATTATCAACCGGCGTTCCGCCGTACTCTTCGGGCACTCCAAGCAGGGTAAAGCCGTTTTCGATGAGGACATCTATAAAGCGCTGTGGTAACTCGTGTCTGTTATAGTAACAGTCGTTGTACTCGCTTTCGTCCCACTCGCGTTGCACCAGATCGGCGAGGTTTTCAAACAACAACTCCTGCTCTTCGGTCAATCCAAAATCCATGATTTCTCCATTCTTCGCACATCGGCTCTATTTGCTTTACACAAAGGTCTCGCCCAGCTTGCCCCAGCTCTCGGAGAAGAGGGCCGCGTCCATCGTCTTAAGATCATCGGCGATCTTTGGCTTAAAGCCCATGTTATCCAAGATGTCGGTCTGCAAGTCCAGGCCCGGTGCTACTTCGGTCAATACCATCTCGCCGTCAATCAGTTTGAGCACCGCACGCTCGGTGATGTAACTGACCTCCAAACCACGCTTTGCCGCCTCAGGTCCGGAGAAGGTGATCTGCTCGACCTTCTCCACAAATTTTGGCGCTTTGCCGGGTTTGCTGATCGTTAATTTACCGTCGGCGACAATGCTTTCATCGCCGGCCATGAAGGTCCCGCAGTAAAGGATCTTTGGCGTGAAGCCCGTGATGTTGATAAAACCGCCGGGGCCGTTAACCCGTCCGCCAAACTTGGAGACATTGAGGTTGCCCTGGGCGTCGGCCTCGGCCAGACCGAGACAGGTAACACCAAGATTGCCGCCGTCAATCAGGTCGAACATCTGCCCGGGCTCGATGATCGCCTGGGCGTTAAAGGACGAACCGAAGTTGGGCAAAGGCGCGGGCACACCGCCTATGGCGCCGGCCTCGGCCGAGAACACCAGTTCGCCATCAAAGCCTTCCTCGGCCACCACATAGGCAATTCCTGCGGGGATGCCCACACCGAGGTTTACCATCTCGCCTTTGCGCAACTCGGCGGCCGCGCGACGGGCGATGACCTTGCGGGCGTTGAGTTTAAGCACCGGCATCTGGTTCTGCGGCTTTTTTAGATTGCCCGCAAAGGACGGCTCGTAAAGCGTGCCCTCGGTCTGCCAGTTGCTATCGGCGCTGGTAGAGACCACCACGTAATCGACAAAGACCCCGGGAATCTTAACCTCTTTGGGATGCAGACTGCCGCTTTTGGCCACATACTCCACCTGAGCGATGACAATGCCGCCGTTGGCCTTGGCGCTCGCGGCCGCATGGTAACCCTCGTTGATGATGCTTTCCTTCTCAAAGCTGATGTTGCCGTCCTCGTCAGCCGTGGTGCCGCGCAAGACCACAACATCCACGGGGATGTTCTTATAGCGAAGGTACTCCTCACCGTCAAACTGGATGAGTTCGACCACATCCTCAGTAGTCGCCTCATTCATTTTGGCGCCTTCAAAGCGCGGGTCAACGTAAGTCCCCAAACCGACCTTGGTGATAAAACCGGGGCCGCCCCGAGCCGTCTCGCGCCAGAGGTTGATCAGCACGCCCTGGGGCAGGCAGTAGCACTTGATCTTGTTCTCGGAGACCAGCTTGCCCAGCTGAAAGTTAAAACCGATCATCGCGCAGGTCCAGGTTGTTACCAGACCTTCATGCGCCAGGTGAACGATGCCACGCTCCTTGCCATCGCCCAGCGAACCGCTTTGGCGCAGATGGATGTTCTTTGGATGACCACTGGCTTCAAAGCGTTCACCGATGGCCTTTACGACCTCCTCAGCAAACCCGCTGAGGCCAAAACCCACTACTCCCAGAGTCGTATTGTCCGAGACCAACTCGGCCGCCTCAGCCGCAGATATGAACTTGACCATAGCATCACACTCCTTGTTTTATCGTAAAACTTATAATCGTAAATTGCCTGGCAGCTACTCCTCCCAAACCAGCCTCCTTCGCGACATCTCCGCTATAACCATCACCACAGCCGCCAGCACCGCCACTGCTATACCCACCAGGAAGGCATAGTTATACGTCCCGGTAAAGTCATAGATATAGCCCACCGTCGGCGGCCCGAAGGCGCCTATCACACCGGTGCCGATGCGCGCCCAGGTAAAGATGCGGGCGTAGTCCTTCTCGCCAAACAGACGTCGGATCATCAGCGGGGTAGAGATGGAAAAAAGCGAGTTTTGTACTCCGAAGAAAAAGGCGGCAACGAGAAGGCCGGCCTCTGAGGCCTGAAAGAACAAAAAGCCCAGAAAGCCGATGACGATCATCACCAGCTGGACAAAGACCGTAAGGCGCACGCCCACCTTGTCGTTGAGATATCCCATCACCAGCTTGTCAAACATATTGCCGATCATTACCGCAGATAACATGCCGGCACCAAACATCGGACTGTAGCCTATCGAGACGGCAAAGCCGGGCAGATTGGAGTTAAAGCCGGCATAGTAGGCGGCAAGCCCACAGAACAAAAACATGCAGACGAAGCCTACGGAAAAGACGGCCTTTTTAAAGGGCACGCCAGAAACTGAAGGAGTGGTGCCCTTGCGCTCGTGGACGTCTTTTGTCTGCTCGTCTTGCTCAGTCCAGCCATAGGGCCTAAGTCCCATGTCTGAGGGGCGAAAGCGAAAGACAAACAGCGTCCAGGGAAGCACTAACAAAGCGATGATCACCGCGGCCAAAAAGTAGGAGTTTCTCCAGCCGAGAAGCTCTATCAGATAGGTAAATACCGGAGCCAGTACCGCTCCTCCGATACCGGAAAACATCATCACGATGCCCAACACCACGCCTGTTCTTTTCTTAAACCAGTTGATGATCAGTATCGGGGCCGGTACGACAAAGATAAACGAGCCGGCCAGACCAAAGACAACACCTGAGACATACCACTGCCAAACCTCGTTGTAGGTGCCCATGGCAGCTACGCCAAGGGCGGTTATCGCCATGGCAACCGATAACACGATGCGGATGTTGTATTTGGGCAAAACCCAGCCGATGATGGGCATGGCCACTATCGTGGCGATGAAATAAAAGGTCAGGTAAAGCTGCAGGTCGCCTCGAAGAAAGCCTAAGTCATCGCAGACCGGGACAAAGAAGACGCCGGCGGCGTCCAGTACCGCTCCCAGTCCTCCGGCGTTCATGAAGCAACAGCCGATGGCTATCAGCCAGGCGTAGTGGAAGGGGGGGTTTTTGGGCTTTGCTTTGGGGGTGTCGCTCATGGGGATCACCTCGCATCATCAGGAACATTATCCAAAAATGACATCAACCCAGATATGCCGATCCACACCAAACGAGTCTGTGATAATCGTGCGCAGCAGTTTATGTTGGCGCTCATCCAATCGTTCTTTGTGTATCCAACCAACTCCCTGAAAGAAGTAGAGAGCCTCGGTCTCATAAACACGGGGAATTTCGTGATAAGGGCGCACTTTGCGCCTCTCTGTTGCTGTCTTCCCTCTGAGCACCTCAAGGCGGTCCTCGTAAAACCGGCTTTCCGTAACCGCATGGGCAGGCAATTTTGACGCCGCGATCTGAACCTCAAAGAACTCACCGAGATGCTCCTTACAATAGGCTGGCGCCTGGAGTATCCGAATGACGCAGAATACGACCACTCCTATCAGCATCAGACCCATCACAATAAGGGTATAGGCAAAAAGAGAGGTACTTCTCATAACGAGCGGCACCACGCTGGCGAGCGCCATCGCAAAGGCGATCAGCGCAGCCAGGGTATATACCCTGCGCCGGCGTTTAACATAGGCAGCAAGTATCTCTGGATAGAATTTTGTGAGGTAGAAGCGGGCGAAGTCATCCGCCCCGCGGGCGACTTCCGCGGCACTTCCCTGCTCAACAACCAAGAGTGGTTCCACAGACACGCTCCCTTACTCTTTGCCAGACCACACCTTGCCTCACTCGATGATATCCACGAGCTTTAGCCACTACTCTACCTCCTGGCCAGCCAGCGGATGGTTAAAATCCAAGGTAACGGTTGCCTGATTAACCTCAGCGACCAGACAGTTGACTTCCTTTGGCGCCTTGGGGCTTTGCCACCTGATCATCATGCCGCTTTCAAGCTCGTGGGCATTTGGCACGGCAAAGCGAGGCAGTGTGATGATGCCCTCACCATCAATCGCACCAAAGGCCTCCTCGGGGAGAAGGCGCAGTGTGCGTTCCTCCCCGCTTTGCATCACATGCAGGGCCTGTTCAATCCCAAGAGGCACCATTTTAGCGCCGAGCATCACCGGCAAAGGCTCGTCGCTCATATGGTCGTCAAATACCGTACCGTCCAGAAGACGGCCCTGGTAGTTGATGCTGACCACAGCACCATAGCGCTTGCCGCCCGTTGGCGTTAGCACCCTCAGTCGTCCTTTCTGGTCTTAAGATCCTCGGTGAGGATTACCGATGCCGCCATGCCGTCTTCCAGTTCGTCGTCAGGGCGACGATGGCCCGCGATGTCAAAATCGGTGTTAGCCTCAACCTCTACGGCCTTAAAGCTGGTTACCTTGCCCGCGGCACGGTTGGCCGAGACAAACGCGCCGCGTGCCTCCACAGGCTTGTATTGCGGCACAAAAAGCGCCTGCTTTGGCTTTTCCTCAAAGCGGCGGGCAAGCTCTTCCACCGTGCCATAAACAAGCACATCGGCCAGGCAATGATGCACGCAGATTGGAACCTTACCAACCTTTGTTCGCGTCTCGCAGAGATCGCAGAGGTCGGTAGGCACCGGTATCTTATTCCAGTTGTACTGTTTGCTGTCTATCTCCCAGGGCCCATCCTGCAAAACCCGAATGCCCCATTTGCCAACGGGCAGATCGTGTTCTTCCTTGCAGAACAGCTCACAGGACTGACAGCCCGTGCAGTATTCGTAATCGACGAGTAATCCATAGACCGTCATCTATTTCACCAGCTTCCCAAACTTCTCCCAGATCAGATCCATATCGGTGTCGTAGTTCTCAGCGATGGGCTCAACATTACAAAGCAGGCACTTAAACGGAGCGCCCCAGCCCATCTTGCCAACATGAAAGTGCGGCACCAGCTCGTTGATGTTGGAGCGCCAGACACTGTACTCACCAAAAGGATTGGATTTGTCGGGATCGTCTTCGGGGAACCACCAGCCGTGCTGAGCCATGATGGTCGTCTCGTTTACCGCGATGGTCAGCGTCGCCTTCATCCGGCATTCGCCAAACTGGTTCCAAAGGCGCACCCACTGGCCGTCGGCGATGCCCAGACGCGCTGCGGTTTTGGGGTTGATCTCAACGAGCGGATCGGGATTGAGTTCGCGACAG
>JAISMZ010000205.1 GCA_031276475.1 Coriobacteriales bacterium | reverse complement strand
CGTCAGGCTGCAAAAAGGTCGCGAAGCAACCTCGCCGAGACCAAACGCAGCCCGAGATGAGCCTCCAGCCAGGCCAGGGCGATATCCAGCAGGGCCATCTGGGACTCCCGCGACGGGCGTATCTCGTCTGAGGAGGCGGCAATCTCGTTATAGCGGGCGAAGAGCAGCGCGCGCAGCCAGCCGAGGAGCTGCGGGTTCAGCGTCGCCGCGTCGCTGGTAAATCCGCTCGTAGCGACTCCGACGGGTCGTCTTGCAGCGGACGGAGCCGCCTGCGCCGCGTCGCCACTGGCGGGCCCTCTCGCGGCGCAGCGCTCGCAGAGTAGACCGCCCTGCTTAACTGAGAAGCCTGCGGCCGCCGCGACGCTGAGCGGCGTCCCGCAGACGGCGCACTGATCCAGAGCCGGTTTTATTCCCGTTTGAGCAGCGATTTTCAGTATCGTCGCGGCTACCAACAGTGGCAGGGCCTCAGTCGCAGAAGTACCCAGCGCTGCCAGGGCGGCGCTGCTCAGGGCAAAGAGCCGCTTTTCGGTGCCCGCGTCACGGGTCAGCTTCTCCACAAGCTCACCGACCACCGAGGCGGCAGTACTGTGCTCCACGTCAGCACGGCAACCGGCATTTGCGCAGCTGATCTGGGCCTCGCAGACAACATCCAGTGAGCGTCCCCTGCTGAGCAGGAAGTCGCTGACGCAGAACAGCTCAACAGCGGCGGTGGCCCGGCTACCGGGACGCCGTGCACCCTTGGCCACAGCGCGGATCTGGTGGCCTTCAGCGCTGAGCAGCGTGATGATAAGGTCCTTCTCCCTGAGCCGGGTTTTCTTCAAGACAAGTGCCTGCGCGCTGTAATCTGCCATCAGTCTCCGCTCCCGCTCAGCGCAGGCCCTCGCCGTAGCCAAAACGGTGGATGCTGCTCAGGTCGCGCCGCCAGTTCTTGCGCAGCTTGACGCGCAGATCGAGGTAGACCCGCGCACCGAGAAAGTGTTCGAGGTCAACACGGGCAGCGCTGCCAATGCGGCGCAGCTGCTCGCCGCCCCTGCCAACGATGATCCCCTTTTGCGACTCGCGCTCAACGTGAAGGTTGGCGCCTATCCGGTAAAGCCCGCGTTTGGGCAGAAACTCCAGACTGCCCACGGTCACGCCCACCGCGTGGGGCACCTCGGCGAAGGTATTCAGCAAGACCTTTTCGCGGATGAATTCGGCGATTATCACCTCCAGCGGCTGGTCACTGGCGGTGCCGAAGGGAAACCAGCGCGGGCCGGGCGGCAGCTGGCAGACGGCAGCAGAGATGAAATCGGCGATATTGCGCTGTTTAAGGGCGCTGAGCGCGACGACATCGGTGAATTCCAGCAGCGAGCAGGCGGCCTCGCGATGCGCTTCTACCTCGGCGTCGCTGGCGGCATCGGTCTTGTTCAGCACCAGTATCTTGGGCAGTTGGCTGCTGCCGAGCAGGTCGGCCAGCCAGCGATCGCCGCGGCCAAAGGGCACCGAGCTGTCGAGCACCCAGGCGATGGCGTCAACGTCGGCCAGGGCCTTGGTCGCCGTGCTGTTCAACTCTTTTCCAAGCAGATCTTCGGGCTTATGGATGCCCGGAGTATCAACGAGGATCAGCTGGTAGTCACGCGAATCGAGCACCGCCCGAAAGCGATGCCGGGTGGTCTGGGCAACATTGGAAGTAATCAGCAGCTTGCGTTCGAGTACGGAGTTAATCAGCGTTGACTTGCCGGCGTTGGGACGACCGCAGAGGCAGACGAAGCCGCTGCGAAAGCCTTCGGGTGTGGCCGGGGACGCGGGTGTGGGCGCGGTCTCAGGCGCTGACTCGGAATCTGGCGCACTTCCCGGGGCCCCCGCGGAGCTTGAAGGAGCGAAGTGACTGAGTTCCGTGGGATGGGAAGCTTTAATCGGCGCCTCCCTGGCGTCGCTTACCATCATCGACCCATAGCGTTGATCATTCGAATAATTGCCTGTGAATAAAGCAATATTCCAACAACAGCAGCGGCCGCAGAGAGCAGCAAAACCGCACCGGCAGCAACGTCTTTAGCCAGCCGGGCCCGCTCGTCATGCCCGGGACAGGCGAGGTCGATGGCTGACTCGATGGCACCGTTGAGCATCTCGGCGGCCAGCACGACGGCAACGAGAATTATCAGAACGCACCACTCCAAAGCTGAGAGCGACAGGAAAAAGCCTGCAATCAGAGCAAGTGTGGCGCAGACCAGCTGAATCTTTAAATTGCGCTCGCGGCCTAGCGCAGCAGCGATGCCCCTCAACGCACAGATAAAGGATTGGGGCAACGATTGTCGGTACGGCTTTTGCAGCTTGCCCTCCCCCTGCTCTCGCGGCTTACGCGATTTGCTGCCCTGCGGCGGCGACTGCCGATGCGGCTTTATCGGCTCAGCGCTGCTCACGAGCGGTCCTCCTCTTGCCTCCAGAGCGCCAGCAACAGATTCTCGCGGGCCTCCATCCGTGCGGCTTCGGCGTCGTCTTCGTGATTGTAGCCCAACAGGTGGAGGATGCCGTGGACTATCAGCAGGTCGATCTCCGCCGCTTCACTGCTGCTGAAGTCGCGGGCATGTAGACGGGCCTGTGCCGGCGAGACGACGACGTCGCCAAGAAGCTCATCGTCGATGCCAAAGGAGAGTACATCCGTGGGGGCATCGATGCTGCGGTAGTCGCGGTTCAAGGCCTGCATCTCGTCATCTTCAACAAAGGAGACGGAAAGCTCGCAGCTCTCCGGCGCCGCCTCGGCACTCAGCGCAAAGAGCGCCAGTCGCCGGTAGTACTGAAGGTCGAGCTGCGTGGCCGAGCGGTTGTCCAGGCCGATCTCCATGGCGCCCCTCACTGCCTCGCCTGTTGCTGGTGGGCGTCATCGTCGGCCTGATAGGCCGCCACGATGCGGGCTACCAGCGAATGACGTACGACGTCGCTGCTTCCGAGCTCAACAAAGGCGATGTCGCCAACATCTTTGAGGATCCGCCGAATGCTCTGCAGACCGCTCTTCTCCGCGGGCAAATCGCGCTGGGTGGCGTCGCCGGTGATTACCATCTTGGAGCCAAAGCCCAGTCGCGTGAGAAACATCTTCATCTGGTCGGGCGTGGTATTTTGTGCTTCATCGAGGATGATGAAGGAGTTGTTCAACGTTCGCCCACGCATGAAGGCCAGCGGTGCGATTTCGATGATCCCCTGCTCTATCAGCTGGTTGCCACGCTCCATGTCGGTCATGTCAAACAGCGCGTCGTAAAGCGGGCGGATGTAGGGGTCTATCTTGTCGTTCAGCGTGCCCGGCAGATATCCCAGCGACTCTCCAGCTTCCACCACCGGTCGGGTGAGTATCAGGCGAGCAACCTCCTTGCGCTTCAGGGAGGCGACCGCCATCGCCATTGCCAGATAGGTCTTACCCGTGCCCGCCGGCCCCGTGCCAAAGGTCACCGTATTGTTGCGGATGGCGTCAACGTAGTGCTTCTGACCGGCGGTTTTGGCCCGAATCGCCTTGCCGCGGTAGGTTAAGAGGATGTCTTCGCGCAGGATAGATGGAGCAAACTCACCGCCGCGAATCAGGCCGATCAGGCGCAGCAGCTCATCAGCAGTGATCTGTTGGTCCTGCTCGATTAACTTTATCAGATCGGAGATCAACGCCGTTAGCATCGAGACCTCCAGGGCACTGCCATCTATCTCTATTCGATTGCCGCGCAGGGTTATTCGTGTGGCAAAGTTCTCCTCGATAATGCGCAGCAACTCGTCATTGACCCCGCTGAACAAGACGGGGTCAAGACCCTCGGGGAGGGTGAAGGTCACGTTGGTCTGATCCAATACCGGTCCTTTGTCCTTTCCTTGCGCTGGCTGCGTCTGCGGCCAGCACTGTTGGGGCGACACCTGCGCTGGCCGCCGAATTCGCGGCTGCGATTTGTCCGACGGTCTTTGCCGCAAGCTCACTTTCGCGGGCATGCCTCGGCCAGCATTCCGCTTTTAGAGTATCCAGTATAGCGTACTGTCAGCAATCTGCCCGGCTGCTGGGTGCTGTTAACACGCACTCGATGATAGCTCTCGCCACGTCCCTGCTCGGCGTTTTCCATGACCACCTCTTCGCAGATGCCGAGGCGCTGTTGTCGGTCGGCTGTTGCCAGGCGCTCTGCCAGATTGCGCAGTGCTTCCGCACGTTTGGCAACCGTTGGTGCTGGCAATAAGGGCAGATCGGCGGCAGCGGTATTCGGGCGCCGAGAGTAGCGAAAGACATGGATGCCGGAAAACCGCGCCTGCTCGGCCAACGCCAGGGTCGCCGCAAAGTCCGCCTCGCTCTCGCCGGGAAAGCCGACCAGGCAGTCGGTCGTCAGCGCCAGACCTGGAACGCGGGCGCGGGCGCGGGCGACCAGCTCCCGGTACTGCTCGCGGTTATAGCGCCGCGCCATCGCCGCCAGCACCGCATCCGAGCCGGATTGCAAAGGCAGGTGCAGATGCCGGCAGAGGCGCCGGTCGCATCTGGCCAGCAGATCCAGCAGAGCGTCGCTGACGTCTTGCGGCTCTATCGAGGAGAGGCGCAGACGAAAGCGCCCGGACAAAGCGGCGATCTTTTCCAGCAGCGCAACCAGATTGCAGCCGTCGCTGGAGTATGCCCCAACGTTGATGCCGGATATCACCAACTCCCGCACGCCGGCGGCAATCAGTCGCTCGGATTCATCGAGGATCTCTGCAAAAGGCCGGGAGCGAGCCGCGCCCCTGGCCTGGGGCACGATGCAGTAACTGCAACGATTGGAGCAACCATCCTGCACCTTGACGCCTACTCGCGTGGGAAAGCCCTCCCCCACCCGCGTTGTTCTGCCGACGGTTGTGGCAAGCGCTTTGGCACTATCCGGCAGCACTTTGGCTAGAGCCTCAGCGCTCCTCGCCACCGTGGGCGCTGCGCCTGCGGTAGCAGGCGGTGTGTTGGCAGACAGCAGTGCAGCCTGCAAAGCGGCTTCGCGGTTAGCGATCACCCAAACCCTCTCACCCAGCGCCGCAAGCTCATGCGGATGCAGCGCCGCCCCACAACCGGTGACTATCACCTGTGGGTGGCTTTCTGCCCCAGCGGCTCGACGCACGGCCTTGCGCAGCTTGGCGTCAGCCTCGGCGGTAACCGTGCAGCTGTTAATCAGACAGACGCGCTCCTGACCCTCCGCGACCTCCTTAAGACCGCTGCTCAACAACACGCTACGCATCGTGTCGGACTCAACGCGATTGACTTTGCAGCCCAGGTTGAGGACGCGAAAGCCTTCAGGCACCGTGGGCCTCCAGACAGTGCAGCACCAGGGCGCACGCCACCACGGCAGCGGTCTCCGTACGCAGGATGGTAGGCCCGAGGCTGGCGACGATGCCGCCCCTGGCCTTTATCAAGACGGCTTCTTCGGAGGAAAACCCACCTTCGGGGCCGACCAAGACAACAACCTCAGGTTCTACGGACAATTCAGTTACGCCGATCGTAGCGAACCGCCCGCCGTTACGCCCGGCAGCTGCTTTGGCAAGCAGGGCCGGAAAGGCACGCAGGAAAGGTTCGGTTTTCGCGTCAGCCTCTTCCCAGAAAAAGAGTAATAGCGCACGCGCGGGCAGGGCGTCCAACGCCACCTCCAACTCCAACGGCTGGCTGATCTGCGGTAGAAACAGCTGGCTGGATTGTTCAGCGGCCGCGCGGGCCAGGCGCTGCCAACGCCCGGTCTTCTCCGCAGCTGAGCGCGTATTCAGGCGAACCGTCGAGCGCCGCGCACGCAGGGGAATTATCCGGGCCACACCCAGCTCGGTTACCTGACGGACGGTCTGATCCATCCGCGCGGCTGCAGAGATGCCCTGGACGAGCGTCAGGCGGTGGCGGCGGGCGGCGTGGTGCTCAGCAAGTACCTCGGCCTTCAGCACGGTGCCAGAGCGGCCAAGGTCAGCGGCGAGCAGCAGCTCCCAGCTGTGGCCGGGCGCATCCACCAAAACGAGGCGCTCGCCAGCGCGCAGACGCAGGGCGCGCAGGTGTTGCCAGCTGTCTTCGGGCAGCGCCAGTTCGGTCTGTTCGCCAACATTCAGCCTCAGTTGCGGATGTTGACAGGGGACGTTTCTGTTGTCAACATCCGACTCATCTTGTACAAAAAGATGCGGGACGCTCATCGGCTGAAAATCAGGACAGCGCGTCGCGAATGCGTTGCGAGACGCTCTTCTTGCCCGCGATATTGTCGCCGAAGTCCTCGGCCAGCTCCTCTAAAAGCTCCTTTTGGCGTTTGCTTAAAGAGCGCGGGACGATTACCGTAACGTGGACGAACATATCGCCGCGCGACTCCTTGCGAAACAGTGGCAGGCCTTTGCTGCGCACGCGGATCATCTGGTCGTTTTGGCAGCCGGCGGGAATCGTGGTCTCGACGGTCTCATCGGGCAGGATACCGGGTATCTCAACAACCGCTCCCAGCGAGGCCTGGGCGATGGAGATCTCTACGCGGGTGTGCAGGTTATCGCCCTCACGCTGAAAGGTGCGATGCGCGCTGACGCGCACGGTGACAATCAGGTCGCCGGCCGCCGCGCCATGTATGCCGGCCTCGCCGTAACCCTGAAGGCGCAGCTGCTGGCCGTCACGAATGCCGCGAGGAACATCGATGTTCAGATGCTGGCGGTCGGGCAGGCGCCCCTGGCCCTCGCATTCCGGACAGGGGACAGATATCGTCTTGCCGGTGCCACCGCATTCGGGGCAGGTGGTCTGGGTCTGCATGTCACCGAGGAAGGTATGCTGTACGGTGACGATGCGCCCGGAGCCGTGGCAGGTCTCGCAGTCTACAAAGGAGCCGCCCTCGCCCAGGCCGGTACCCTTGCAGGTCTCGCAGGGCGCCAGGCGATCATAGATTATCTCTTTGGTAACGCCCGTGGCAACTTCTTCCAGAGTCAGGCGCAGTCCGATGCCCATGTCGCGGCCTTCCTTGCGCACCGCCGAGCGCCCGGCGGCGGCACCGCCAAAGAACTGGCTGAACAGATCGCCCATGCCGCCAAAGCCGCCGCCGAAGAGGTCGGAAAGATCGACGTACTGGTAGCCGCCGGCCCCGCCCGCGCCGCTGACCTTGCCAAAGCGGTCATACTGCGCCCGCTTGCTGGCGTCACTTAAAACGTCGTAGGCCTCGTTGAGCTCCTTAAAGCGCTCCTCGGCGTCGGGGGCCTTGTTCACATCCGGGTGCAGCTCGCGAGCCTTCTTGTAAAAGGCACGTTTGACCTCCGTCTCCGTGGCTTCCCGGGTAACGCCTAACAAATCGTAGTAGTCAGTACTCAAGTCGGCCTCTCCTATCTGGATTGAACAGTGCGGTAAGCTCCTCCCAGGCGGTCAGAATTGCAATGATGCCCTTGCGGTAACTCATCCGTGTTGGTCCGAGCAGGGCGAGCACACCGCGTCCCGGGTCTTTCTCCAGACGCATCGCCAGCATCGAGAAGGCATAGAGCTGCGAATCGCGGTTCTCGGTGCCGATGCGAATATGCAGGCCGCCCTCGCTTTGAATATCGCGCAATACATTGGCCAGTTCGCCTTCATCCTCCAGCAGTTGAACCAAAGGCAGGGCGTTGTCGGTGGTTAGGAATTCGGGCTGGGTCAGCAGCTGCGTCAGTCCGCGATGCAGGATGGCACCGTGCAGCCCTGCCGACCAGTACAGCGCCAGACAGCCGCTGAAGTCCGCCGCCTGCTGTAAGACATCGGTCAGCGAGACGGATTCGCCGCGGGCCAAAAGCTCGCTCCACTCGGCTCGCGCGGGAAGCGTGGGGCGCTCCAACGCACGCACGCCGCCCGAGCGCCCGCCCGGATGCACCGGCAAGGCCTCCGGCAGCCGCTCGTAGCGCAGCAGCAGGTGGTTGACAAAGGAGCGATAGCCGTCGCTCGT
>JAISMZ010000143.1 GCA_031276475.1 Coriobacteriales bacterium | reverse complement strand
CCGATATGTTGGTAGGTGGTTGTAATATGGGCCGACGGCGGCAGCAGTACCTACTTGATGCGTGCGGTTATCCCCTTGCATATCAACCCGACGCGCAGAGCCTTGATGCCGCCGGCCGTGGAGCCGGCACTGCCACCGATGGCCATCGAGATAGCCACCAGGAAGAAGGCTCCACTGGTCAGCATTGTAGCGATCTGGTTGGTGGAAAGCAGCTGGTAGCCAGTATTGGTGGTGGCTGAGACGATGGTGAAGATGCCCGAACGCACCAGCGAAGAGTAGTCGAGCAGGTAATTGCCCGCCATCAGGGCGGCCACGAAGAGGAGGACCATGCCCATTATCCACAAGCCCAAAGTTCGGATCTCGATATCGCTGAAGATCGTCCGCCAGTTGCCCTGATGAACCTGGGCCAGCAGCGCAAAGTTCAGCGCGCCGAGGCACATGAAGATCATCACGATGACTTCCAGCGGCCAGGAGTGGTAATAGATTATCGAGAGGCTCTGAGGCGAGAACCCGCCGGTGTCGTAGGCGCCGATGGTCACCCAGAGACCGTGGAAGAAGCTGCGCAGCGGGTTGATGCCGAGCAGCATCAGGATGACCATCAAGACGATGCTGCCAGTGATTACCACGCAGGCCGAAAAACGCCAGATGAACTGCGCGGTCTTCTTGATGTTGGGCAGTACCGCTTCGTCGCGGCCCTCCGAATTGTAAAGCGCACTGCCGCTGCGCGTGAAGATGCCCAGCGATAAAGCGATTACAATGACGCCCTGGCCGCCGAGGAACTGCAGGGTAAAACGCCACATCTGGTCGGCGGTGGCCATGTGGTCGATGTCGCGCGCCATCGACAGTCCCGTAGCCGTCAGGCCACTGACACATTCAAAGAAAGCATCGAAGAAATCGACGAACTGTCCGCTAAAATACAGTGGTACGGCGGCAAAGAAAGCCCCGACCACCCAGACGAGCCCGGTGATGGCAATGATCTGGCGGCGCTCCATCTGACCGGGGCTGATCTTTGCCAGCCGCAGCAGTGAGCCGCAGGCGAGGGCCAGGCCAAAACCGCAGGCGTATTGGCCGACCGGGCGCCATTCCTGCATGACCAGCGCCACGGCCAGCGGCACCAGCATGGTGTAGGAGAGCAGAACGATCAGTGAGCCCAGATAGTGGGCGATGATGCGCAGATCGCTGCGATAGAAATGCGTCCACATGCCGGTTCAGGCCAGTCCGAAGAGGAAGCGCTCAATTACGATTATAATAGCTAATACCAGCAAAAAGCCAGCAAATACCGCCACCAGGATGGCGTAACTTCTGGCTATCGCTCCAAGCGAGCGACGGATCGTCCGACTGCTGCGGCTGATGCTGCTTTTCATAAGGTTACTATTGTAGCGTTAAACAGAAGGAAAGGCGACTGAGTTCCGTGGAGTGGGAAGCATTAATCGGCGCTTCCTAGAATTCCACGTCGTCCGCCACGTCGCCGCCACGCTCAGCAGCGAATTTTGCCGCGTACTCCGCTTTCTTTTTGCGCTGATGCTCCAAGTATTCCAGAAGCTGTTCGGAGTCGATCTTAAAGTTCTCCTCGCCGTGCTTCATGGCCGCAGATTGAAAATCCGCCAGGTTTATGCCAAAAGTCTCCAACAGCCACTGGGAACCATCCAGACCATACTCAAACGCCGCTTCCCGGGCGCCGGACAGTTCTTCGTAAAAATAGCGATCGTTTTTAACACGCTCAAGATTGGCAGCACCTTCCGCGGAGACGTCCGCCTTGACGGCGTCCAGCCTGGGGTGCGGGGTTTCGTCCGAAAAGTACTGGCTGTACTTGATGGCGACCTCAAAGCTCTCGTCCTCGGCCATCCGTTGTGGCCAAAGCGTGTTAAGCTCATCCCAGATGGCGCGATCGATGCCCATGACACGAAAGATTGGCTCCTCGTCCACACCTTCTGCGAATTTTTTTGCCATGGCGGCGTAGTCCCTGAGGGAAATCCCGTGAATCGGTTCCAAATAGTCCTTACCCATTGTCTTGGCCTCCTTGTCTGTGCGAAGCGGTATATTCATGGTACAGCATTTCGTGATGCTCTCGCAAGTCAGGCAACATCCGGTTTAATTCATCGTAGCGGGCGCGCAGGTATCTGCGGTACAACGCGTCGGTTCTGCCCCCCTGTTGATAAGCCTGATAGAAAGGAGTGACGCGCTTTTCCGCCAAGTCGCGGGCGATAAAGGGGAGTTCTCGCGCTTTGGATCCCGGCTCAAAGGTGTTTTGAGTGGAGCAGGCCGGACAGGCAAGGTGCGTGCTGATAAAGCAAGCTGGTGGCACGGAAATGGGCGCGCCGCATTGTTTACAACAAAAGCTTTCCCTGGCGCTGTCAAGAATCTCAAGGATTTGGCGGTATTCCTCCTCCAGGTTGTCCTGGAGCGTCGCCCTCAGCAGATTATACCAATTGAGATAGGCTTCTTCAAAGGCGTGATAGCGTTCGTCGCAGTTGTCCCTGAACGCATTGCCCGTCATGTAGAAAGGGTTGGTGAATTCGATCTCCGAGCGAAAGAGATACCAGGTGTCGGTCACCTTTGCGTCATGGGTTTCGTAGGCCTTTTCCCGTATCCGGCTGAGCTGCCCTTGCACACCGGCCAACACCCTCAGGTAGATCTGTTGACTGTCGGGATCGCACCGCAAGGCGCGCAATTCCGGCAGAGCGGCTGAGCAGAGTTCCTCCATTTTGGCTTCCAGTTTATCTAGAAACGCAAACCATCGGGCTTCAAGGTCTTTAAGTTCTTCTTGCCAGGCAGACTCCGCTGCTCTGTCGGAACCAAAGCGCTGCGGATCAGACATGGGGGGAGTTGTCCTCCTTTTTCAGATAAATACCGTCGCCCAACTCCGTGTCGATGAACTGGTAGCCGCAGTAGGCGCAATGGGTAAGGCCGTCGTGCTTTGCTCGTCCGGCACCGCAGTTGGGGCAGAGCGCGACATCCATGCCCGGCGGCGTCTCCTCCTGTGCGAGATAGGTTTTCTGAGCCGAGGCCGCTTTTTTTAGACTGCCCAAAAAGGACAGGGTCTTGTTTTCCGCCATGTTTTCAGCCAAACTCCGCCAGAAGATCGGCCTTTTTCGCCTTGTACTCCCCCTCGTCAATCAGTCCCTTAGCAAAGAGGTCTTTGAGCTTTTGCAGTCTAGCTTCGAGTGCCTCACCGTCCTCTCGCCCGTCCGTGCCTGCGCTTTGCAGGTGGTTTAGCACAATGCCGATCATCGCGCCTTGCTGCACCGCGGCGTGCATCGCGGCGTCCTTGTCCCCGATGGCACGAGCGGTCTGAAACTCAGTGAAGCGCTTCATGTCGTCCACCATGTTCATACTGCTAACAGTGTCAAAATGTGCAGCAACTTCGTCGGGAAGGGTGACACTGGTAATGATGAACCGCGTTAAACGGATGCCGAGCTGCTCAAAATAGGGGATCAGCAGAGGCGCAACCTTTTCGCTCAAGGCACCCATGCTGCCCGCAATCTCCACAAGGGGAATTTTCTCGGCGACCAGGATCTCGCCGAATTTCGGCGCAATCACATCTCGCAACTGTCGCTGCAATTCAAAGATCGTCAGCCTGCCGTAGGTACCCGCGTATCGACTGAAAAAGCGTTCCACATCTGAGATCTCAACATCAAAACTACCGAATGCCCGGATGCGGATGTTGCCGAATCCGGGATCGTTTATCAGGATCGGCGATGGTGTCCCCCATTTGTTATTGATGAACAGGTGCGTGTTAAAAAAATAAACATCCGCTTTAAAGGGGCTTTGGAAGCCGTATTTCCACCCCCTGAGCTTGCTCAAAAAGGGAACGTTATCTGTGTTCAGGGTATGGATGCCCGGCTCAAACACATCGGCAGTACGCCCTTCATAGAGCAACATCGCGCGCTGGGTTTCCCGCACCGTCAGCTGTGCGCCGTTTTTGATCTCTTTGTCATCATCCGCGAACTTCCACATCAACAGATTGGGATCCGCAGTGATGCTCTCAATGACTTCTATGAATTCTATTGCCATGGTTTTATAATCTACCACATGCAATCGTGCTTTTCAAGGAGCTTTTCGCGAGCGTAGGGCGGGTCGTTTTTACTGATTGCCCGCGCGGCCTTTGCGTTAATCCCCCACCTGCCCCGTGATAAGTATCTGCTCCAAGGCCACCTCGTCGAGTACCGCCACGCCCAGTTCGCGTGCCCTGGTCAGTTTTGAGCCGGCCTTCTCCCCGGCGATGACGTAGGAGGTCTTCGCCGAAACCGATGAGGATGTCTTGGCCCCCAGTGCCTTGAGCTGCTCTTCAACCTCCAAGCGGGTGTGATTTTGCAGCGAGCCGGTGAGTACGAAGCTCAATCCCGCCAGCGGGCGAGGCGCGGCGTCGGCCAAAAGTTCGCTCGTGGCACTCTCCAGGGTGACGCCGGCG
>JAISMZ010000148.1 GCA_031276475.1 Coriobacteriales bacterium | reverse complement strand
CCTGTCCCCAGGGCCCTTCCTGTCCCCAGGGCCCTTCCTGTCCCCAGGGCCCTGTTCCCTGTCACATTTCGTCTCCGTGCCGCATTTGGAGCGGTCATGCTGAGGCTCGGCGTACTGATCAGCGGCAGCGGCAGCAACCTCCAGGCGATTCTCGACGCGATTGCCAGGGGGCGCCTTGACGCCCGCGTTGAGCTGGTGATCTCCAGCCGCCCTGACGCCTATGGGCTGGTTCGGGCTGCGGCGGCGGGGATCCCCACCATCGCGCTGTCGCGGGAGGTCTATAACGAGCCCCACGCAGCGGATCAGCTTATCGCGGAGGAGTTCGGGCGAACCGGCCTCGCCGCCGCCCCGCCACCAGCCGCCGCCTCCGGTCCCGCCGCCACGCCCGCCCCGCCACCAGCCGCCGCCGGCCCGCCGCCAGCCGCCGCTCCCGGCGTGGACTACATCGTCATGGCCGGCTACATGCGCAAACTCACCGAGCCGGTGCTCGAGGCCTATCCCAACCGGATACTCAACATCCACCCGGCGCTGCTGCCAGCCTTCCCCGGCGCCCACAGCATCGCCGATGCCTTTACCTACGGCGTCAAGCTGACCGGCGTCAGCGTTCATTTTGTTAACGCCGAATACGACCGCGGTCCGATCATCGCCCAGCGGCCTGTGCCGGTGGAGGAAGACGACACGCTGGAGAGCCTGGAGGCAAAGATCCACGCCGCCGAGCACGCCTTATACCCCGAGGTGCTCCAGTTGTTGGCCGAGGGCAGGGTGGTGTTGGATTCCCAGACCAGTAAGGTAAAAATTTTATGAAACCGCGTTTATCCACTGCTGATAAGTTGAAGTTCGTCGGTCTGCTGGTCTTTTTGTTGCTGATAGTGCTGACCGGCGTTCTGTTGATGCCGCATTTTGCCAAGCTGGGCACCGATGAAGGCCGCCTGCAACTGATCGCCGACATCAACCACGCCGGCATCTGGGGCGTGCTGATCTGTCTGGGCCTGCAATTTGTGCAGGTGGTTGTCGCCTTCATCCCCGGCGAGGTCGTTCAGTTAGCCATCGGCGCCATCTACGGTCCGGTAGCGGGCATCTTTGTTACCGCGTTGGGTGCGCTTATCTCCAGTGCTTTTATTTTTTTCATGGTACGCAAGCTGGGCGCGCCGTTTGTGCACGCCATGGTCTCCAGCAAGCACGCAGATAAGCTGCGCTTCTTTCAAGAGACCAAGCGGCTGGACGTTATCGTCTTTGTACTCTTCCTGATTCCCGGACTGCCCAAGGACATTTTTACCTATCTGGTGCCGCTGACCGAGATGCGCGCGACCAACTTTTTAATCCTCAGCACCCTCGGCCGCCTGCCGGGGATAGCCGCATCGGCCTTTATTGGCGACGCCGCCGTGCAGGGCAACTACGTGGGCGCCGTGGTAGTGGCGGTCGTTGCCGGAGGCCTGGGCATTCTTGGCATCGTCTTTAATCGGCAGATCATGAATCTGGTCGATCGGCTGCAACGCCGCTTTGGGCGAGGCAGAAAATAGGGTATCATGTATTCCGGCGCGGGACTTTACGGTTCTTTTAATCTGTGAACCATCTGAAGCTGCCGCAGCCGGCATACAAAGCCGCCAGAAATTAAAAGCAGGCACGGCACGAAGGGAATGCGCAACCATGGCTACTATTGCACGCAGTCTTACCGATCTGATTGGCAGCACGCCGCTTCTGGAATTGAACAGATATGCCGCCAGCAAGGGCGTCAATGCCCGCATTGTGGCCAAGCTCGAGTATTACAATCCTGCCGGCAGCGTTAAAGATCGCATCGCACTGGCGATGATAGCCGATGCCGAAGAGCAGGGTCTGCTTGGTCCCAACAGCGTGATCATCGAGCCGACCAGTGGTAACACCGGCATTGGCCTGGCCAGTGTTGCCGCAGCCCGCGGTTATCGGATCATCCTCACCATGCCCGAGAGCATGAGCATCGAGCGGCGCAAGCTGCTTAAGGAATACGGGGCCGAGCTGGTGCTGACCGACGCCGCCAGGGGCATGAAGGGGGCCATCGCCAGGGCGGAGGATCTGGCACGCGACACGCCAGACAGCGTTATTTTGGGGCAGTTCACCAATCCGGCCAACCCGCGCGTCCACTACGAGACCACCGGGCCCGAGATATGGAACGACACCGACGGGGCTGTGGACATCCTTGTGGCCGGCGTTGGCACCGGCGGAACGATCACCGGTGCCGGCGAGTACCTCAAGGCGCAAAAGCCTGCCCTTGAGGTTGTAGCGGTAGAGCCTGAAGACAGCCCGGTGCTTTCTGAAGGCGTTGGCGGCGCGCATAAGATTCAGGGCATCGGTGCCGGTTTTATCCCGGACATCCTGAATGTAGACGTTTATGACGAGGTTATTGCCGTCTCCAACGACGACGCTTTTAGAATCGCGCGAGAACTGGCCTTAGCCGAAGGCCTGCTTGTGGGAGTGTCTTCCGGCGCGGCGCTCTGGGCGGCCACCGAGTTGGCCCGTCGCGAGGTCAACGCCGGCAAGATGGTGGTGGTCGTTTTACCGGACACCGGCGAGCGCTACCTTTCAACGCCACTGTTTGACGACTGAGTGAGCGGCTGGCGCAGATGACCACACGCGATGAGGCACGTTATGGCAGCCCGGACAGCGACGCGAGTGCTGGCCCGGGCAGCGACGCGCCCACCAGATCGGACAGCGACGCGAGTGCTGGCCCGGGCAGCGACGCGCCCACCAGATCAGACAGCGACGCGAGTGCTGGCCCGGGCAGCGACGCGCCCACCAGCTTGGGCAGCCGGGGGTTTGAGACCCTTTGCGTACACGGCAACAACGCCTTGCGTGACGCATACGGCGCCATAGCTACGCCTATCTATCAGACGGCAACCTTTGCGCATCACCAGCTGCCGGTCAATGATTCAACCGACGCCTCCCTGGCCCGTTCAACCGGATTTGACTACAGCCGCGGCGAGAACCCCACGCGCGAGCAGTTGGAATGGCGCATCGCCGATCTTGAAGGCGCCGACATCGGAGTGGCCCTCTCGTCCGGGATGGCGGCAATCTCGGCCTTGTTCGCCCTGCTCAAACCCGGTGATCAGGTTGTTGCCAGCGGCGATTTGTACGGTGGCACCAATCGCCTGTTCAATCAGTTGCTGGCGCGCAATGGCGTGCAGTTTTACTACGCTACCAGCACGGAGGGTATTATCCAGGCCATAGAACGCGCCCGCGCGAGCGCCGCCGACAGGCTCAGGTTCGTATTTGTTGAGACGCCCACCAATCCGATGATGCAGGTTTTTGATATCGCTGCCTTAAGCGACGCGGCCCATGCGGCAGGCGCCCTGCTGGCGGTAGACAACACATTTCTGACGCCCTGTTTTCAGCGCCCCTTAAGCCTGGGCGCCGACATCGTGGTGCACAGCGGCTCCAAGTATCTGGGCGGCCACAACGATACGATCGCCGGCCTTTTGGCCATCAGAGCGCCGGGCATCGAGGTAAGTTTGGACGAGAACGGCTATCTGCGTCGTTCCAGCCTAAATGACAGCGAGCGGTTGCCCGAGCAGCTGCGCTTCATGCAGCTGAGCACCGGGGCGGCGCTTGCGCCCTTTGACAGCTTTCTGCTGCTGCGCGGCATCAAGACCCTGCCTTTGCGGATGGAGCGTGCCCAGCAAAGCGCCCTGCGCATCGCCCGCTTCTTAGAGAGCCATCCGCGCGTTCGCTCTGTGCTCTACACCGGACTTCCGTCACATCCAGATCACGCTCTGTCGCTGCGTCAGGCCAGCGGCTTTGGCGCGACGCTCTCGTTTTACCTTGCGGATAAAAGCTCGGTTTCACCGCTTTTTGAGCGCATTCGGATCATCCAGTTTGCGGAGAGCCTGGGCGGCACCGAGTCGCTGCTGACCTATCCTTTAACGCAGACTCATGCCGACGTCCCACCCGAACAGCGCGACGCTCTGGGCATCAGCGAGTGCCTGGTGCGCCTTTCTGTGGGCGTTGAGTCCTGCGATGACCTGCTCGCCGACCTTGAGCAGGCACTGGCATGAGCTCAAGGCCAGCACAACACGAGCCTCAGGCCTTTGACTTTGACAGCGTTTTGGACCGGCGGGGCACCTGGTCGCTGAAGTACGATCGCGCGGGACGGGGAAAGCCGGAGGATGTCTTACCGCTGTGGGTGGCCGACATGGACTTTGCCGCCCCCGAGGCGGTGCAGTATGCGCTTGGTTGCGTGTTGGAGCACGGGATATACGGTTATTCCGTGCCGGACGAGCGCTACTACAACAGCGTTCAGCACTGGTTTGAGACCAGGCATAACTGGAGTCCTCAGCCGCCACGGCCGGTGCTGACGCCCGGCGTGGTAACGGCAATCTACCTGGCGATACGTGCCTGCACCGAGCCCGGCGACGCGGTGCTCATCCAACAGCCGGTCTACCGGCCCTTTGAGGGTGCGGTGCGCGATCTTGAGCGCAGACTGGTGGTAAATGAGTTGTTGCAAGATGCCCCCGGCGCGGCCTATCGCATAGACTTTGAGGCCTTTGAGCGGCAGGTGCGGGAGAGCCAGGTCAGGCTGTTTGTGCTCTGCAGCCCCCACAACCCCGTAGGCCGTGTCTGGCGGCGCGACGAGTTGGAGAGGATGGGGGAGATCTGTCAGCGCCATGGCGTTATCATCTTCTCAGACGAGATTCATCAGGATCTGGTTTTTGGCGAGCACCACCACACCGTCTTCTCGTCTTTAAACGATGAACTTGCGAATATCAGCCTTATTGCCACATCGCCTTCAAAGACCTTCAATCTGGCTGG
>JAISMZ010000131.1 GCA_031276475.1 Coriobacteriales bacterium | reverse complement strand
GGCGTTGTCAAACCAGGCCTGATCGTTCCAGCGCTCGCACCAGACGTAGGGGCCATGGCCGAGGTAGGCCAGCTCGCTGTCGTTTTGGGCTACCTTGCGCAGGATGTCGACGAACAGACTGGGGTCGTTGGCGGCAAGGCGCTCGTCAAAACGCAGTTCCTGCCACTCCGAATCGGGGATGTTGGCCTTCAGCACGCCTTTGGAGATGGTATGCGCGATGTCGCTGTAGAGCTGGCTGTAGTTGCACCACAGGCCGAGGTCATCAATCGTGGTTGAAGCGACGGTGTTCCAAAGCACCGCCTCGTCGCCCTCAAACTTTTTGCTGTAAAAACTTGAGCCGCGAGTGAAGGGGTTTTGGGCAACGCAGGTATTGCCGGCGGTCTCGTATCCGCCCACGGCCGGCGCCTCTTCCATCCGCAAATCGGCATGGCAGTGAATCGGGCAGCTGTGGCAGCCGTCCATCTTTACCGTGTAGGCTGCCGCGGCCTCGCCGAGGTCAAAGGTGGCCTTCATGCAGCGAAAACCGATGGTGTTCAGCTCCTGGGGCTTGGGCTCTCCTGTGCCTGTGGGGTTTCCCGTGTCCAGGGGTCCATCCTCGGCGGAACCCCAGAGCAGGCCTGGCTGCGAGGTCCAGCGGCTGCCCTTTGAGTAGTACTCCGCCCAGGCCTGCTGGGTTGAGGGCACCACATGGTTGTTGTTTGAGCCGATGATCTCGCGCAGCATGTAGTCGGAGAGATCGGCGACCTTTTGTGGATCGGCAACGGCGACCGATTGCGTGCCCCGTACGACCACGGCCTTGCACATCTTGGAGCCCAACACCGAACCGACACCGGCTCCGGCGGAGTGGTTGCGCGAGTTGATGATGCAGGCATAAGGGAGCTTGTTCTCACCGGCCTGGCCGATGGCGGCAACGCAGGCGTCGCTGCCCTCGATCATACAGAGGGTCTCGGTGGTGGCGCGCGTACCCAGACCCCAGACCATGCTGGCGTCCTTGATGGTGACGTCGTCATCATGAATGGCGATATATACCGGCGACTTTGCGGCGCCTTCGATGATTATCGCGTCATGCCCGGAATACTTTATCTGCGCGCCGAGCATCCCACCGCAGTGGGCGTCGATGACCAGATAATCCTTGCTGAAGGTGGACAGGCTGGCCATCGTGGTTCGTCCGGCCAGAGGTACGCCTGTGGCGGTCAGCGGACCGACGGCGATAACCAGTTTGTTTTCGGGGGAAAACGGATCGGTGCCCGCGGGCACTTCATCGTACATGATCTTGTTGGCGAGTCCCATGCCGCCAATATAGTGCTTGTAAGGATCGGTGGATTCGGTTGTTATCAGTCCTGTGCTGAGGTTCACGCGCAGGATCTTACCGGCCCATCCGTAGGACGTAGCTTCAGGCATTGTTTGTCTCCAAGTCTCTCAGCCTCTCTCGGTTCAGGGATAGCTTGTTGTGTGAGAGCTGCACAG
Organism: Coriobacteriales bacterium; assembly: GCA_031276475.1. Classification (GTDB taxonomy): domain Bacteria; phylum Actinomycetota; class Coriobacteriia; order Coriobacteriales; family UBA8131; genus JAISMZ01. The sequence continues at coordinate 2,458 of JAISMZ010000131.1, read as the reverse complement.
GGAGAAATGGCGCGAGTTAAAGTATTGCCAAGAGCGAGGGTTCCTCCTACCCTCTATGAGGGTATATTCAAGAAAAATGCCCATCTACCCCTGAAAAGGTGACGTGCTGCTGGCAGACAATGGAAGAATGGCATCGTTGTGTGAGTGCGTTATCTAACTGCATAAGGGTCTGGTGCCGTCCTGAATGAAGTGAGGATTCAATGGATCAGGAGGCTGAAACACCATGTCAGAATCTGAATTTGAACGAAGCAAAGATACTCAAAAGGGCAGCGACAACGCCGCAGAGGCTGCTGCCGAGGCCACGGTTGGGGCCGCAGAAGCCGCTGTGGAGACGGGCGGTGCTGCCGAGCCCGCAGCCGGCGACAGCGGCGAGGCCGCCATCGCGACCGGCCTGAAGAAGCCGATAACCCGACGGACGGTTGTCGCCGCCGCCGGCGGCACGATAGCCGGCCTGGTGATTGGCGGTTTTCTCGGCAGCTGGGGCGTTACTTCAAGCTCCATCGCTTCGGGAAAGGTGGCTATTTTGGCCACACCCCAAAAACTGATAGTCACCGACCGCCGTCGCTGCTCTGGCTGCCAACGCTGTGAGATGATGTGTAGCCTGCGCAATGATGGGCATGTCTCGCAGCTGACCTCGCGAGTCAAAGTGTCACGCAACTATTACTTTGGCAAGAGCGTCGACGGTCCTGATGGCACCTATCACAATATGGAGTGGGTCGTTGAGTCCTGCAAGCAATGCCAGGATCCCTGGTGTGCGAAGTATTGTCCGGTACACGCCATCGTCAGCGACGAGAATTCCGGAGCTCGGATAGTTGATAAACAGGCCTGCATCGGTTGCGGCATGTGCCATGCGGCCTGCCCCTGGAACATGCCGACCATCGACCCGGTGATCGGCAAATCGACCAAGTGCATAGCCTGCGGCCGCTGCGCCGAGCAGTGCCCGAATTCCGCCATTCTCTTTGTTGACTGGGAGGATATCGCCACCAAGGTGATTGAATCCGACGAGGTATCGACCGCCCGCCTCGTCGCGCAGTAAGAGGGTGGATGCCATGACAGAATCTACAACCATCTCCCGACGGCGTTTTGTAGCCGCGGGTGCCGGTGCGGCGGTAATTGCCGGCGCCGGTTACCTCGGCTTTGAGGGGCTCAGTCGGGCGGATGCCGCGGACAGCACCGCGCCGCCGGCAGAAACCTATACCCGGCACAGTCTCTGTAACGCCTGCGAGAATCAGTGCGGCTTTACCGCCTATGTGGTAAACGGCGTTTTGACCAAGCTGGTCGGCGACAGCGGCAGCCCCTATGGCGGCGGCAAGCTTTGCGGTCGGGGATACGGCTATGCCACCATCGCCTATAACAAAGACCGCCTGACCGAGCCCTTAAAGCGTAACGAAAACGGCAGCTTCAGCCCCATCTCCTGGGACGAAGCCTACTTCGAGATCGCCGAGAAGCTCACCGCGCTGATCGCGGCGCACGGGGCCAAAACCCTGGCTCTGGTTCACAGCCCGCGGCCATCCGGCGCTTTTTACGGCCCCCGCTTCTTCAATGCCCTCGGCTCGCCAAATGTCTATACGCATGCGGCCGCCTGCAATCTCTCCAGGGACAGTGGCTTTGCCCAGGTCTTTGGCGAGGGCAATTATTCGGCCGACATCGCCAACGCCAAACTCGTGATGCTCATCGGTTACAATCCCGCCGAGTCCGTCTCCCCAGCTACGCTGGCAGCGATGCAGAAAAGCCGCGCAAACGGTGGGCATATCGTCCTCGTTGACCCGCGAATGACCAAAAGCAGCACCTTTGCCGATGAATGGCTGCCGATCAACCCCGGAACCGATCTGGCCCTGGTATTGGCGATGGCTCACGTGCTGGTTCAGCGGGGAATCTACCACAGGGAATTCGTCGCCGCGCATACGGTTGGTTTTGAGGATTGGGCAAAGCGACTCGCACAGTATAGTCCCGCATGGGCAGAACCGATCACCGGTATTCCTGCCGTAACCATCTCCCGCCTGGCAGAGCAGTTTGCCGAGGCCGCCCCGGCCAGCGTCATCGACGCCGGCGGGTATGGAGCCTATGGCAGCGCCTACTTGAATTCAGGTGAGACGGCCCGGGCCATCGCGCTGTTCAATACCTTGCTGGGAAACTGGAACCAGAAAGGCGGCGCCCTGATCCTTCCTTCGCCGTCCTTTGGCAAGCTGGACTCCAACAAGTTCCCTGAGGTACCCAAGCCGGCCGGCACAAAGCTTGGCAGCAGCGAATATCCGTTGGCCCTGAACTCCCTGGGCTCAAGCGTCTTTGCTGCCGAGAAGGCAAAGGAAGGCGCCCTGAAGGCGATGTTTTTCTACCACTCCAACGTGGCCGCCGACTGCCCCAATCCCGCCTATCTGGCCGAGGCCCTCTCTCAGCTGGAGCTCAGCGTGGTGATTGACGTGCAGATGTCCGAGACCGCACAGCTTGCCCACTATGT
>JAISMZ010000121.1 GCA_031276475.1 Coriobacteriales bacterium | reverse complement strand
CGAAACTTGAGGAGTTGATTGCTGAGTGGGGCGCGCTATAATCTGTTTCAGGTTGTTTGCAACTGAATCTGAAGAGCCGATGAGTTTGAACCCCCTGAGGCCTGATTTAAAACGGGGTCGGCCTGTTGTTACCGTACGTTACGCAGAAAAGAGTGAGTCTTAGATGTGCCAACTGTTTGCCCTCAGCGCGAGACAGCCACAAAGCCTTAACTCAACTCTCTTTGAGTTCTTTACCCACGCCGACAAAAACCCCCATGGCTGGGGCTACGCCGACTTTGCCGCAAGCCCCCCCGAAATCATACGCTCGCCGGAGCGTGCCGACGTTGGACCTCTGGCCGCACGTTTTCTCACTCATCCGCACGTTACCCACGCGGCCTTGGCGCATATCCGCTACGCCACCATCGGCCAGGTGGAGTTGGCCAACTGCCATCCCTTTGCGGCAAGCGATGTCAGCGGCCGCTCCTGGACGCTGATGCACAAAGGCACGATCTTTGACTATCCGCCGCTGAACCCCTATTTTGAGATCCAGGAGGGCAGCACCGATTCTGAGCGGATCACGCTCTACCTGCTGGATTGGATAAATGCAGCGACTGAGAATAAAGGTGCCCCACTTGTGGCAGAAGAGCGCTTTGCGGTCTTCTCCTACCTGGTGGAGGTGCTCTCGCCGGGCAACTGCGTTAACCTGGTGGTGCACGACGGCGAATACTTCTTCATCTACAGCAACTACCTTGGTGGCCTGAACATTCTTACCGGCCAGGGCGGCGTGCTGTTTTGCACCTCAGAGCTGGCGGCGGCCTTTGAGCTGTCTGCATTTGCGCACCCGGCTGCGGTCGCGCAACGGCCAGCGTCCTCGACCGCCCCGCTCCAACCTGCGGTGCTTGCGACCGGGCAACCGCCCGTGCCCGCTGTCGCCCCACCGCCAGCCTGGCAGCCGCTGACTCTTTGCACCCCCCTGGGCTATCAGTCAGGCGAGCTGGTCTTCAGCGGCGCGGCGGTAGGGGAGCAGTACTTTGACAAAGCCGAGGATACCCGCTACCTCTACCAGGATTACGCCGCGCTGTGATTCGTGCTGCTCCAATCACATCTTCTTATTGTAGTAAACCAATGCAATGGAAAAGACCAGTACGGTGGCCGCCATTGCGCAAATCGTAAGAATAGACGCAAGACTGTAATCAAGTACCAAAAACACGACGGCCAGGACAAACATGATAAGCAATGCCACCAGGAATGTGACGTTACCTGCCAATAAGCGAACTTGAATATTTCGTTCGTCCTTCCGCTCAATTTCTTGTTGCTGCGCTCGCTGCGGACTGCGGAACCTGATGAACATCGATACCACAGCCACCAAAATCAGACCGCAGCCTGCTCCCGAAAGAAAGCTGAATGCCATATGGTGAGACCCCATCTGGCGCGCAACCGCCCCGATTGCATAAAACAGTATTCCCGTGCCCAATATCCACCGGTCGCACTTTTTCACGAACTGTATCATGCCAATTCCTCCTCGTAAATAAAAATTTCTTCAATGGTGGTGCCGAAAAATCGAGCTATTTTATAGGCGAGGATGATTGAAGGATTATAACGCCCGTTTTCCAGTGAACCAATCGTTTGCCGGGATACCTTCAACTCTTCCGCAAGGTCCTCTTGCGTGATATTTTTTTGTTTCCGTAGTTCTTCCAGTCGGTTTTTCAACAGTCCATCTCCCATCAAAACGGAAAGTTCACTTTCCATTTATAGGATAGCAAGGAGAAGCTAGAATGTCAAGCTGACTTTCCAAACTTACAGCAGTTCGGTTCCCCCAACTGCCCTCCCTCAAGCCAACAGACAGGCGCCGTACGACAGGGCGAGGGCCAGACAGACCCAGGTGTAAAGCCCGATGTTCCAGCGGTGAAAAATATCGCGCGGCTCAGGCTGCGCGAGCGACCAGACGAGCCCGGCTGTGCCGCGCAGGATAAAAACGCAAATCCCCATGATAAGGGCCGCGTCTATCAGTTGTCGCGGGAGGGGGATGGGAATGATGCCCAGCGAGACAAGCGGGAGCAGCCCGGCACCAAGGAACACGAACGACGTGACGAGGATCAACGGCTTGGGAATTCGTATCCGCTCGCCGTCCTTGCCAAGGTTGATATAACGGTCGGTGCCCACTTTGCCGCCAAAGAGCCAGTACCAATGAAAGCCCGCGATAATTAGCAGCAGCAGTGAACCAAAGACGCCTATCAGGTACATGCCCTACCTCCAATTGAGTCAGTGAACGACCCTCAGGCCGTTGGTGGTGTAGTTCTTGCTCCTGGCGCCAGCGCTTAAAAGTACCAAGTCGTTGCGAATCGCCTCCCAAAACAGCATGCGGTCAAAGGGGTCACGATGATGGGGAGCCAGCCGATAGCTGGATATCAGAGTCTGCGGATCGAGCGGCTTATAGACAAAGAAGCTGTTCTCCAACTCGGCGAGGAATTCTTCAGGACTATGCCCAAGGAGGTCGAGCTTTCCCAGTCCGTGCTTGATGGCGATTTCCCATAGGCTGACAGGGCTGTAATATATCACGGCAAGGTCATCGTGAAGGATTGCAGATACCTCCCGCGAAACCCGGCGCGGCTGATTAATGGCCCAGATCAGGATGTGGGTATCAGCGAGATAGTTCAGGCTCATAGCCCAAGAACTCCTCATCAGTCATATACCAGTCATCGGCAAACTCTATTGTGCCCCACCCTTCAAGTGTTCCCAGGCGGCGCTTCTTTGTCTTTTTCCATTCAGCGGCGGGAACCATGACGGCAATCTCCTCTTTCTTCTTGCCGCGGGTAATGAGTACTTCCTCACCGTCTTTGACGGATTGGAGGATCTCTGAGAAGCGGCTCTTCGCTTCGGCAAACGGGTATGAGGTCATGACAGCTCCTTTATCGTTAGACAAGAAGACCATAATAGCCTATTTAGTCAATAAGGTCAAATAGGGCCACGGGGACAGGCCATCCGGCCTCGTTTTTGTTTGCCCAGCGCGTTGCCATCCCTCTGGCTCTCGTGTTTACAAATGTTGACATCGTCAGCAAATGGGAGCATACTGATGGCACTGTACAACACTGACGCAAGGAGTGCTATGAATGTCCAGGTGAGCACCAGGATCCCGAAGGATGTGCGCGATGAGGCCGCCGCCGTCCTTTCGCATTACGGTCTCGATTTGCCAACGGCCTTTAAGATGTTCGCGGTTACCATAGCCAACGAGCGGCGCGTTCCCATAAAAATCGACCAGCCGGTACTCCGGCTTGGCAACAGGAGAACTGCAATCGACCTGAGCGGCTTGGATATCATCGGGATTGACCCCAAACACGGTCACGCGCTTTTGCCCGCCGAGCTGGATTGCGCGGAGGATCAGGTCTATGAGCAGCTCCTCTGATTTGACACAATTTGGAATATATCTTGCAAAAATATATTTTGCGGACAAGCCCGAAGTATTTAAAGTGCGCCCCGTACTGGTAATCGACATGGTGAACCAACTCGTCTTGGCCTTGAAGATGAGCAGCAGGGTGCGTCAGGTGAGGGTGCCTTCATATATTTTGGCGGACTGGCAGCACTATGGACTTAACGTCCCGACTGCCGTGCTGCTGAGCCCCCTGCTCGCTTTGCCTGGCCATGACCTCTACTCCGAACGGCTACTGGGCGTTCTCAACGACCAGGATATCCAATCTGTTTTGAGTGGCTTGGCTGATCTGCGTGTGGGCTGATCAAAAAAACCGGTTCCGCTAAAAATAACGGACAGATGAACCGTCCCTGTGTCTGTTCCAGATGAACCGTCCCTGTGTCCGTTCCATCGCAGATGCCGGTTGACGATATTTTTCTGGCGATGCGTGGTATGGTAGCCACCTTTGGGTGTAGGGTTATACTCTCAATATCTTCCTTGTCATAAATTATGATAGAATAGAATAGCATAAAATTAAGGTAGATGTCAAGCTGAAGATATTTTCTTGAAAAACGA
>JAISMZ010000155.1 GCA_031276475.1 Coriobacteriales bacterium | reverse complement strand
GATTCCTGCGGTGTGCTGATGTACACCAAAGACGGTAAATTGGAGAAGGTCGAGGGCGACCCGCTCGACCCCTGCGCCAATGGCCGACTCTGCATGCGCTGCTTAAATCTTGCCGAGGGCGTAAACTACGAGGATCGCCCGAAGTACCCCCTGAAGCGCGCCGGCAAGCGTGGTGAGAACAAATGGGAGCGGATCTCCTGGGAAGAGGCGCTGGATACTATCGCCGACTGGATCCACGCCAACATCGACGAGGCCGGGTTTGGCCGCGAGTCTATCTTTGTCAACCACGGCACCGGCCGCAACATCTCCTCATGGGTACCCTTCCTCGGCGGTGCCTGCCTGGGGACGCCAAATATCGGTGCCATCGGTTCTTCGGGGTATTCCTGCTATCTGCCCCGCACCTGCGGCACGGCCGCCAGCATCGGCGACTTTCCCATCGTGGACGCTTCAATGGGCCACGAGTCACGCTACCTCGACCCGGAGTGGGTGCGTCCCGATGTCGTGGTGATCTGGGGTTGCGAGCCGCTTAAGTCCAACGCCGACGGTTATCTGGGGCATTGGCTGGTGGCCTGTATGCAGCTCGGCACCAAGTTCATCGTCATCGACCCACAGCTGACCTGGCTGGCGGCGCGAGCTGAGTACTGGTTGCCCCTGCGGCCGGCGACCGACATGACGATAGCCCTTTCCTGGTTAAACGTGATTACGCAAGAAGAGCTTGAAGACAAGGAGTTCGTCGATCTATGGTGCGCCTACTATGACGATCTCAAAAATTATGTCTCCACCTATACGCCGGAATGGGCCTCGGAGATATCTGAGCTGCCCGCCGAGCTGATCCGCGACTCCGCCCGCTTTTACGCTAACGCCGAGCGCGGCGCCATTCAGTGGGGTCTGGCCTTTGACACCCAAAACGACTCCATCCAACTCTGCCAGACCGTCTCGAACCTGATGAGCATCTGCGGCAACATCGACAAACCCGGCACCAACGTCTTGGTGCGCAACGGCTTTGAGATCAACCCCGGCTATGCGACGGCCCAACTCTACTGCCCGCCGGAGACCTTTGCCAAGAAGCTCACCGTTGACGTCACGCATCCCGGTTATGTGCACTTCATCGGCATGGCCGACTGCGACGCCGTGAACTATGCCTTTGAGACGGGCAAGCCCTATCCGATGAAGATGTTCTGGTCGCAGGGCGCCAACTGCATCACCTGCACGGGAAACGGCTCGGCGCGAATCTATAAGATGTTAGAAAATGTTGAGTTCTGCGTTGTCGCCGACCCCTATATGACGCCTACGGCGGTAGCCTTCGCGGATATCTTCCTGCCGCTTAAGACCACTGCCGAGCGCGACTCGCTGCGCGTCTGGTGGACGCCGCTTCGGGCCATGAAATCGGTCAGCGAATGGTATGAGGCCAAATCCGACGAGGAACTTATTGTGGCCTTGGGCAACAAATTGAACCCCGAGCTCTTTGCGAGCCGTTGGCCAACGCTGGAGGCGCTGCTGCAGGATTACCTCGATGTTGGCTTTAACTACCAAGATCCCAAAACCGGCAAGAGCTATAAGAGCGCCGGCCGTTCCAAGGCGGGCATGGTTGAGGTGCCGGACGTCCACACCGACTTCTGGAAAAAGCACCACGCGGACGGCGAGTGCTCGTTTGACTCGCTGGTAAAGAAGGGCTGCTACGAGTACGACGACTTCTGCGCCACCTATTACAAATACGAGAAGGGCCTGCTGCGCCCTGACGGCGAAAAGGGCTTTGCCACCCCTTCCGGTCGCATCGAGCTTATCCCTTACGCGACCTTTGGTGCCTGGGGCATCGATCCCTGGCCAAAGCATCACGAGTCGATCCACACGGTTAAGTGGATGGAGGATCCGGAGTTTCGCAAGGAATATCCCTTCATCTGCATCAACGGCTCGCGTTCCTATGAGTTCTTTCACTCCGAGAACCGTCAGCAAAAGACGATGCGCGAATTCCATCCCTGGCCAATCGTCAAGATCAGCCCGCAGACGGCCGAGGAGTACGGTATCGCCGAGGGCGAGTGGATCTGGCTGGAAAACTCCGAAGGCCGTTGCCGACAAAAGGCGCACATCGACCCAACGCTGAACCCCCATTACGTGCACGCCGAGCATGGCTGGTGGTTCCCCGAAGAAGAGCCGTCCTTCCCGCACCTCTATGGGATGTGGGACGTGAACATCAACAACCTCACCGCGTCTTACGAGACCGGCCCCGGCGGCATTGGCTGTCCGTTTAAGAGCATCGTCTGTAAGATATATAAGTGCACGCCCGAGAACTCGGAGCCAACGCCAGGAGAAGTTGTTACCCAGCGTGGCGGATTCCGCAACGACTATGTAGCAGGTCAGCCCTATTCGTATGGGATGGAAGATTCATGGCCGGAGCGCATGAAGAGAGGATTGGAGAAGTAAATGACAAAAGGGATATTGATCAATTACGAGTACTGCACGGGTTGTCACTCCTGCGAAGTGGCCTGCAAGAAGTATCTCGGTCTGGAGAAGGGCGACTTTGGTATCAAGCTTACGGAGACCGGGCCGTATCAGTACAGCTCAGGCGAGCAGAAAGGCAAGTGGGAATGGGCCTACCTGCCGGTTGTCACTCTGGCCTGCGATATGTGCGCCGACCGGGTGGAGCAGGGCAAGATTCCGATGTGCGTGCAACACTGCCAGGCCTGGTGCATGTACTTTGGCGAGGTAGAGGATCTGGCGAAAAAGATTGACGGTACATCGCGCTGCGCGCTGTTCACCAGGTAACAGCCTGTTGATGGAGGTGATAACGAGGATGGGTAAAGAGAGAGGAGGATAGCCGGAGAATCTGTGCTTGTGTTGTTCTTGCGTTGCGTTCTAGTAAAACCTTGGTCGGAAACACTACGAAGGGATGTGAAATTCAATGGAAGAAAAGAAAGGGTTTCATCGCGCTTGGCTGGTGTTCATTGGCGTCTGCATGATGATGGCTGGTGGTATGGGTCTGGTGTTGAACGTGATCGGCAACTATTTTGTTCCGATAACGGTGGCACTGGGGCTTTTAACGCCTCAAGGTACGCCTGATGTTATGGCGGTTTCCTTTTTGATGACCGTGTATTCCTATGTGATGCTTGTATGGTTGCCCATTGTCGGTCGACTGTTCAATAAGATCGATGCTCGCATTCTTTTTGGTGCGGGTGGCATCTCCATTGTCGCTGGCGTTCTCTTGCTTGGTGTATGGACCGAAGTCTGGCAGATATACATATCGGGCGTTCTTTGGGGCTTGGGTGGTCCCATGATTTTCCTCGTTGGGCCATCATATCTCATCAATAACTGGTTCTCGGCGAGTCAGGCGGGTAAGTTTTTGGGAATTGCATCAGCCTTTACCGGTGTTGGTACCTTTGTCTGGTCGCCCACCTTTGCGGGCCTGATTCTGAACATGGGTTATCAGACGGCATTGTTTATTGAGGCTGCGGTTGCGGCGGTTCTGATCCTGATCCCCGCCTTCTTCTTCTTTCGCAATCGTCCTGAGGATGTCGGTCTTCAGCCCTTTGGTATCGAGAAGGAGCGTGCAGCTGGTGAT
>JAISMZ010000088.1 GCA_031276475.1 Coriobacteriales bacterium | reverse complement strand
GCCCGGTTCCGGTAATTGTGCCTTACGCTCCGCCCAGGAAACCGCCGCCGTCCCCGCCGGGGGTGGGGTCGATTCACCACACGACTCTGGGAAAAATTGACTCGAAACCTGACGCACAGGCAATAATCGGCGCCTCCTTAGCTGTGGATGAATCTGTCGCATCCCACTATAGCAAAAGACGGCGCCGCACGGTCTGGTGGATGACAATAACTGCCGGCTGGTGCGGGAGGTGCAGTCGCTGAGGGATAGCTTAAGGGGCGTATTTATCCGTGTGTGCGCGCTTGCGCCTGTTGCGCGGCGGCGGGCCGACGATCAGAACGATCTCGCCTTTCAAGAGGCCTTGGGCAGCGTTGCCAGCAGGGGCGGCGGCGGCAGGGGCAGCGGCGGCGGCTGGGGTAGGGACGGCGGCGGCAGGGGCAGCAGCGGCGGCTGGGGCGGCGTTGCCGGCAGGGGCAGCGGCAACTGGGGCGACGCCGGCAGGGGCAGCGTTGCCGGCAGGGGCGGCGCCGGGGACAGCAGCGCTGCCGGCGGCCCGGGCGGCTATCAGAGCGGCCAGCTCGGGGGCGGGGGCGCGCAGGATCTCTTCGTGGAGCTTGGTCAGCTCGCGGCAAAATGCCAGTTCGCGCTCGGGAAAGATCTCGGCTATCGCCTGCAGGCTGGCGATAACCCGATGTGGCGATTCGTAAAAAACCAGCGCGGCGTCCGGCAGCTCGGCGTCTGCAAGGGATTGCAGCAGCGCACGCCGCCGGCCCTCTTTGCGCGGCAGGAAGCCCCCAAAATAAAAGCCGTCTGCCTCAAAACCCGCGGCCGTCAGAGCCGTTAACACCGCACTGGCGCCGGGCAGCACCTCCACCGCAACACCGGCCGCGCGTGCCGCTGCCACCAGGTGCATTCCCGGATCGCAGACGCCGGGCGTTCCCGCGTCGGAAAGGTAGGCGATGCGCGCTCCCTCCTGCAACTTCTGGACGATCTCGGGCGTGCGCATGCGAATCACGTTCTCGTCGCAGCGGCGCAGCGGCGGACGCAGGTTAAGATGGCTGAGCAGCCGTCGGGCAACACGGGTGTCCTCGGCCAGCACCAGATCCACCGCTCCCAGCGCCTCGATGACCCGCAGCGTGATGTCGCCGAGGTTGCCAATTGGCGTTGAGCAGACGAGCAGGGTGCCCGGACGGGGCAAAAGCGGACACGGGGACGGTTCATCCGTCCTGTTTTTCTGCGAGATGCCCGCCACGTCTGGCATGGCAGTGGCGACCGGCGATCCGTCAGCCAGCACGTAATCGGGGGCGATCTCCAGCAGCGGGCCTACCACAAAGTCGCGCTCCAACGCCAGCGGATGTGGCAGCAGCAGCTCAGGGTCGTCGCTGGTGACGCCCTCGATGTCAACGATGTCCAAATCCAGGGTGCGCGGAGCGTTTGCCGTGGAGCCAGAGCCAAAAGCAACCGTGACACGCCCATGGCGCAGCTCCAGAACCTGCAATTCACGAAGCAACCTGAGCGGATAGACCTCGGGACTCAATTCAACCAGCAAGACGGCGTTGAGAAATTCCGGCTGATCGACGCGATAAGCGGCCGCATTGCGCAAAAACGCGCTTTGGGCCACGACGCTTACGCCGGGAAGATGGCCGATCTCCTCCACAGCTGTTTTAAGCGTCGCCTCTGAATCGCCGAGATTTGAGCCCAGGGCGATTACCGCGCGCGTCACGAGTCGCACCCATGAGCGGCAGATGACGCCAAATGCTCAGGCGGCTTCCAGCGCATGCTCAGGCCTGCGCGCTGAGGTAGTCCACGGCGGCAAAAGCGGCCCGTTGGCCCTCGCCAGCGGCCTTGGCGACCTGCAACGGCGGGCCCACACAGTCGCCGGCCGCAAAGACTCCGGGCACCGAAGTGCCCATGCCAGCGTTGGTGGCAATGTAGTTATCGCGGGTCTCCAGCGTGGGCAAAAGCGCCGTTGGGGCGATGGACGGACGCAAAATAAAGACGCCTCGGCAGGGGACAAGCTCGTCCTTGTTGAGTTTGGGCTCGAGCCGCCTGGCGATGCGCAGGCCCGTTACCAAGCTGCCGTCGCCTTCTACCGCCACGACCTTACCCTCGTGAAGAACAATGCCTTTATCCAGTGCGCTGAGCGTCTTAGGATCTGCCCGGGCGGTCAAAAAATGTACCGTCGCGCCCAGACCGTGCAGGAAGTTCGCCTCGTCAGCGGCGTCAGGTGCCAGATCGACCACCGACACCGTGGAGTCGCGGTAGAGCATGCCGTCACAGGTGGCGCAGTAGCTTACTCCACGGCCGAGGTATTCCTGCTCGCCGGGAAAGGCCGTGCTGGCTCGGGCGGCGCCCAGGGCGAGAATCACCGCGCGCGCCTCCACGCTGTCATCACTGGTGGTTACGGAGAAGGACGAGCCCAGTGGCAGCAGGTTGACCACCCGTGCAAAGCGAAAGATCGCTCCCAGGTTCCTGGCATGCTCGACGAAGCGCTCCAGCAGCCCCAAACCGCTGACGCCGGGCAGCCCCGGGTAGTTGTCTACCAGCCGCGACTTTGCCAGTGGGCTTTCCTGTGGCCTGTTTGAGATCACGCAGACGTCCTTGTCGCGCGCCCGGGCAGTGATGGCCGCCGAGAGCCCTGCCGGGCCGGCTCCGATGATAGCTATATCATACATTAATATTTCTCCTTAGTTGGTGGTTGGGGTGCGGCGGGGGCAGGATCTGTGGGAGGCATGGCGGGGGTGGAGGCAGCCGATGACGGTCCCGCAGCCGGTGACCGCCCCACGACCGGCGCGGCCCGCTCAAGCGCCCAGAACAGCAGCCGGTCGTACAGCTCGGCGGGCTCGATGCCAGCGGCGCGAGCGGCCTCGGGCAGAAGAGAAGTGGGTGTCATCCCAGGAATTGTGTTGGTCTCAATCAGCCAGATTACGTCGTCCTCGTCAACAATCATGTCGGTCCGCGAGACACCGCTGCAATCCAGCATGCGGTGCGCCACGAGTGCAGCCTCGCGAGCGGCGGCAGCGGCGGCTGGCGAGATACGTGCCGGAATGATATGCGTCGAGCCGCCCTCGGCGTACTTGGACTGATAATCGTAGAACTCACCGGCGTTGCTGATGATCTCGATGATTGGCAAGGCGAGCAACTCGTCATGGCCGATCACCGAGATGGTTATCTCGGTGCCCGCAACAAAAGCCTCGGCCAGGGCCAGATCGCAGACCCCGAAGCAATCGCTCAGCGCAGCGGCCAGCTCGTCACGGCGTCGCACGATGGTGATGCCCACCGAGGAACCCTCGCAGACCGGTTTGATCACGCAGGGAACACCGACGGCTGCGAGCACTTCGGCTTCGGCGGCAGCCAGCATCTCGGCTCCGCCCTCGGCAGCGGCGCCCTCGGCAGCGGCGCCCCCGGCAGTGGCGCCCTCGGCAGCGGCGCCCTCGGCCGGCGTGGCGCCCTCAGCAGCGGCGCCCCCCACGGCAGCCAGCACCTCGGCTCTGCCAGCTCCCGGCCCACGCAAAACCACCGCCTCAGGAGTGCTCAGCCCAGCGACGCGGTAGAGCAGTTTGCTGCGGTGCTTGTCCATGGCCAAGGCGCTGGCCAGCACGCCGCTGCCGGTGTAGGGCAGGCGCAGCAGCTCCAGCACGCCTTGAATCGAGCCGTCCTCGCCGCCCGTACCATGCAGTGCAATAAAAGCAACGTCAGCGCCGCTGTGGGCTATAGTATGGATGAAATCGCACTTTCCGGTATCGACAACCACAACCTTATGGCCACTGGCCTCCAGCACCGCACGCACGCCTGCAGCACTGACCAACGAGATGGCGCGCTCATTGGAGACACCGCCGCAAAGCAGGGCGACCGTCAGGGGGGTCGGTGTGCGATAGGTCATCTGGTCGTCCTTTCACTTTGCTGCTGTCGCAAGCTGTGGGATAATGATAGCATGACACCGGACAGGAAGGTCGCGACTGATGCCCGAATTCCCTACTGACGGACAGGCAGCTTCCCGTCTGCCCAGTATAAAATCCCTTGACAAAGGCGGGCTGCGCACGCTGATGGAGCGCCTTGGGCAGCCCGCCTACCGCGCACGCCAGGTAGCGGCCTGGCTCTATGGCACAGCGCCGGCCGTCCCCCTCACCAGCTTTGAGCAGATGACCGACCTGCCGCGTTCCCTGCGCGAGCGGCTGGCGGCTACCTGCACGCTCGATGCGCCGCAGATCCTGCGGCGTCAGGACTCCCGCGACGGCTCCCGCAAATACCTGGTGCAGCTGGCCGGCGGTAACGCTGTGGAGACGGTCGCCATCCCCGCTGGCCACGACCGTCTGACCGTCTGTTTTTCCACGCAGGCGGGCTGTGCGCTGGGCTGCGTCTTTTGCGCGACCGGCCAGGCCGGGCTGGTGCGCTCGCTGGGGGCCGGCGAGATGGTCGACCAGCTGCGGGTGGCCTCCGAGGACTTTGGCCTGCGCGTCACCAACGCCGTCGCGATGGGCCAGGGCGAGCCCTTTGCCAACTACAACGCCGTGCTCGGCGCCCTGCGGCTGCTCAACGACGAGCGTCTGGGAGGCATCGGCGCCCGCCGCCTGACGGTCTCTACCTGCGGGCTTTTGGACGGCATCCGCCGCTTTGCCGAGGAGCCGGAGCAGTTCACGCTGGCCGTCTCGCTGCACTCTGCCGTTCAGGCGACGCGCGACCGCCTGATGCCGGGCCTGGCCAGCCAACCACTGACGGAGCTGCGCGAGGAGCTGGCCTACTACGCCGCGAGCAGCGGACGCCGGCCGTCGCTGGAATACCTGCTGATAGACGGCGTTAACGACACGCCGGAGGAGTTAGAGGCGCTCATCGGCTTCGCCCGCGGCCAGGGCGCACTTAACTATCATGTTAACTTAATAGTACTCAACAAGACGGCCGGCGGCAGACTGGAGCCCTCACCGCCCGAGCGCCTGCAGGCCTTTGCCAACTCCCTGCTCCAGGCCCGGGTCAACGCCACCATACGGGCCTCGCGCGGCGCCGACATCCAGGCTGCCTGCGGGCAACTGGCCGAGGTGGTCTGAAGCTACAGACGAAGTACCGCAGCACAAGGCTCTCCAGATCCTCACCATCGCGTTTTACCTACGTTTTTCCTTTGTGTTCACTTTGTGGTTTATGCGTCTTAACGATTGCGTAACAGCAACATAAACGTAACAGAAACTACCAATCCATAATTCTTATTTGCCTTACCATATTTATCGGGTAGACTATTTACTGTTCTGTAGGGGATAGTCCCCTTTAGGGAAATATTTGTTGTCAACAAAGAAAGAAGGTGTCCCATGAGCAAGGAGAAGCTGTTGGAGTTGGGCAAGAATGAGGCTCAGTCCGCCAAGGTGGAGCAGAGCGTGGTCGCGGCGCTCAGGGAGAGCGCGGGCGATCATCTGAGTGAAGACGAGCTTAACGCTGTTGTAGGCGGAGCCTGCTTTCTTGGCCGCAACGAGGG
>JAISMZ010000065.1 GCA_031276475.1 Coriobacteriales bacterium | reverse complement strand
GTAGGCCTCATCGCTGACGACGCGCTGGCTGGCCCCGATTCGCTGCTTGCTGTTCGCGGCCTCACGCCTGAAGAGATTCTCCGCAACCCCGAGGTAACGCTGGCCTCCGGCTTTGCGGGCCAGGCCTTTCCCACCGGCGTCTACTACATCGTCGCGGTAATCGGCGGGCTGGCCGTGCTGATTCCCGTCCTGCTGCTGATTAGCATCATCACCCGCCTGGGCGCCGCTCAACGTTCGGAGAGTCTGGCAATTCTGCGGCTGATTGGCGCGCCACCGGCCCTGGTAGTTCGCCTGGCGGTTTTGGAGACGGGCCTCACCACCTTGCTGGGCGCTTTGGTGGGCGTTGGTCTGGCCTGGCTGCTGAGCCCATTGTTTGCTCAAATTAAATTAAGCGGTGAGAGTTTCTTCCCGGCGGACATCCAGACATCCCTGCCGCTGGCGCTGGCCAGCGTGGTGGCGCTCACCGTGGCGACGATACTGATTGCCTGGTTGCGTGCCCGGCGCAGCAGGGTTTTGGGCCTGGGCGGCTCCCGGCAGATCAGCGAGCCTCGTCCGAGCCCCTGGTGGCTGCTGATGCTGCCCTTGGGACTGGTGTTGATGATGGCGCCCTCACTGCCCGGCGTGGGCCGCGCGCTTGCAGACAACGCCAATGCGCTTGCGGCCAGCGCCAATGTGCTTGTTGTTGCTGGCTTTGTGGCAGTGCTGGCGGGACTGGTGCTGGCTGGCCCGCCGCTGACCTACTGGGCGAGTCGTTTTGCCGGTCGCTACTCGCGCAGGGCGGCCGGTGTGATAGCTGCCGCTCGCATTCGTCTGCATCCCCGCGCCAGCTTTCGCGCCGTAGGCGGTGTGGTGGTGGCGGTCTTTGTGGTCTCGTTTTTCTCCGCAGCTATTACTACCGCAGCCGCCGATGCCCGGGATAATGCCGTTGCTTCCGCTGAGGACGCCGCCGCAGCTTCCGCCGCCCCCGCTCCAGATGCCGCCGCCCCTGCCTCGAACGCCGCCAGCGCCGCCAGCGCCGCCCCCAGCGCCACGCCGGCTACTGCCTCGGAAGCCCCCGCCCTGCTCCAAACCAGTGCCTTTGCCCGCAACGCCCTGCAGGGCTTCGTCGCCAATCTGCCCGAAGACACCAACATCGACGAGCTGATCGCCGGATTTGAGCGCCTGGATGGCGTGACCGGGGCGGCGCTGGGCTGGTATCGCGCGTCGGAGGAGGCGCGGATGGACGGCGCGGAGGACGAATACGGCTGGACCGTGTTTCGCACGCAGGATCTGCCGCTGTTTGGCATCGCGCCCGCAGCGCTGCCGGAGCTTGCGGGCGCCGCCTATACGGAGCTTTCCAGCCGCTGGCTGCATGGCTTTGCCTACACCGCGTCGGGCACCACGGAGATGCCCAGGCTGCGCCCGGCGAGTGACATCAGCGGGCAGGACCTGCTCCCAAACAGTTTTTTTATCGCCACCGACGGCAGCCCCGAGGCTTTGGAGCGGGCGCGCACGGCGGTGTTGAAAAGCCCCCTGCATTTTGCCATGCCGCCGCGCACCTGGGCAGAAAACCAGGCGGCCGGCAGCGACAACCTGCTCCAGGAATTCGCCTTTCTCGCCTACATCGGCATCCTCATCGCCACCGCGGTCTCGGGCGTGGCGATGGCGGTCTCCACCATTGTTGGCATCCTCGACCGCCGCCGCACGCTGGCGCTGATGCGTCTGGCGGGCATGCCGGCCCGCACACTGCGCCAGATGATTACCGCCGAGACCATCCTGCCACTTTGCACGGTCTTCCTCCTAAGCGTTGCCCTGGGCTTCGCGGTTGCCCAGATTCTGCTCGCCGGCCTCACCAACGGTCGCCGCTACGTAGACCTGTCCCTGATTGACCCCGTGTATTTTCTGGCGCTGGGCGCAAGCCTGCTGCTAGCCCTGCTGGCCCTGCTGGCAACCTTTCCCACCGCCCGCCGCACAACCGCCCTCAGTGCCACCCGTTTTGAGTAAAAGAACAGACACAGGGACGGGAGGGTGGCGCCACAGGCGTTTTCCCCGACGAGGGTGCGCGTCCCCACTTTACACAGATTTGATATTTTCGCGACTTCATCCTTACACAACGGCCTTATGCTGATGCCAGCTTCATATTCGTGGAGAAGAGGACTGCATGAGCAGGCCTTAAGGGATCGTGTTTAAGGAGAGTTCTGTGAAGAGGAAAAATGTTTCGTTTATTGCATTAGTCATGGCCGCCGTGTTGGCGCTGACCGGCCTTGCTGGCTGCGGCGCGCCCAGCGGCGGTTCCGCATCGGGCTCCGGCAGCAGCGCCTCCAGCGGCAGTTCCGCCAGTTCTGCCAGCGGCGGTTCATCCAGCGCAGCTGCGGCGACGACTGGCACCATCAACGTCGTTACCCGCGAGAACGGCTCGGGTACGCGCAGCGCCTTTGTCGAGTTGTTTGAGGTGCAGACGGAGGACTCGGCCGGCAAGAAGGTCGACGCCATCGCCTCCAGCGCGGTGGAGACCAACTCTACAGCCGTCATGCTTTCAACCATCAAGGACGATCCGCACGGCATCGGCTACATCTCTCTCGGGTCACTGAACAGCGACGTCAAAGCTTTGAGCATCGACGGCGTGGAGGCTACCACGGCCAACGTCAAAAGTGGCAGCTACAAGATCAGCCGCCCCTTTAACATCGCCACTAAGGACAACTCCAACCAGGCGGCCCAGGACTTCATCGCTTTTATCCTCAGCTCGGAGGGACAAAAGATCATCAACGACGACCACTACATCGCCGTTGAGGACAGCGCTCCCAAGTACGCCAGCAACGGCGCCTCTGGTGATGTCACCGTGGCTGGCTCTTCGTCGGTTTCCCCGGTGATGGAGCTTTTGATCGATGGCTACAAGAGTGCCAACCCCAACGTCAAGGTGACTTTGCAGACCAGCGATTCTTCCACCGGTATGACCCAGACCATCGACGGCGTCTGTGACATCGGCATGGCCTCACGCGAGCTAAAGGACTCCGAGACTTCTGCGGGACTGACCTCTCAGACCATCGCCATCGATGGCATCGCAGTAATCGTTAACAAGGATAACAGTTTTAAGAATCTCACCAAGGAGCAGGTCATGAAGATCTTCCTCGGTGAGGTCAGCGACTGGTCCAAGCTGTAGGCCCGCGCGCAGGTAGGCGGTACACGCTCCGATGGCCACCCAACAAAGCCTTACGGGTCAAGCAGCCGGCACGCAGCAGGTGGCCGGCACGCCGAAAAGCAGGATATCAAGACGTGCGCTGCGCGAGAGTGTAGCGCACGTGATATTTGCTCTGTCGGCCTGCCTCTGCATCGTGTCGGTGGCACTGATCTGCCTGTTCCTGCTGCTTAACGGCGTCCCCGCGCTGGTGCAGATCGGTTTGCCAGAGTTCCTTTTCTCTGCCACCTGGCGTCCGGATTCCAATCAGTTCGGCGTTTTAACGATGATTGTCGGCAGCCTCTATGTGACCGCTGGAGCGATTATCATCGGCGTGCCCCTGGGCCTGCTCTGCGCCTTGTTTCTCTCGCGTTTTGCCTCGCGGCGGCTGGTGCGGCTGGTTCGCCCCGGCGTTGAGCTTCTGGCCGGCATCCCCTCGGTGGTCTACGGCTTCTTTGGGCTGGTGATGCTGGTGCCGCTGATTCGTAGCAGCTTTAACGTTCAGGGGATGTCGATACTCACGGCATCACTGATCCTCGGCGTG
>JAISMZ010000031.1 GCA_031276475.1 Coriobacteriales bacterium | reverse complement strand
GGCCGGGGCGGTAGCCGGGGCCGGGGCGGCCGGGGCGGGGGCGGGAGGCGCGGCGGTCTCCAGGGTCGCAGCGGCCGGGGCGGGGGCGGGAGGCGCGGCGGCGGCCGGGGCGGTAGCCGGGGCCGGGGCGGCAACGGGAGGCGCGGCAGCAGCGAGCAGCAGCTCCCCCACCTCGCGCGCTACGACCAGCGCTCGCTCGTCGCCAAGATCGGCGCCAATGACCAGCCGCGAAGGGTGCCGGCTGTCATCAAGCGCGCTGCCTTCGCGCAGGAACTCCGGAGCATGCAAAACCACTGCTCCGGTTGCCGCCCGACACTCAGCCGCCACCTGGGCGCTGTAGCCGATAGGAAGCGTCGAGCGAATAACGATGGTTGCCGACGGCGCATGGTGCCTGGCCTGGGCAACAACGGCCTCAACGGAAGTGGTGTCAAAGCGGTTGCTCTGCGGATCATAATCGGTCGGTGTGGCAATCAGTACCAACGAGGCGTCGGCAAAGGCCCAGGCCGCATCGCTACTGGCTCTAAGATTTAAGGTGGGCGTCGCCAAGCGTTGGTCGGCCTTCAGCAAAGCCTCAATGTCTGCATCCGCAATCGGTGTGCCCCCGGCGTTAATGGTCGCCACTCGCAACTCATCGATGTCAAAAACGCGAACCTCGTGGCGCTGTGCCAACATCACAGCGTTTGCAAAACCGACGTAGCCCGCTCCCGCGACGGTTATCCTCATCAGTTTGGCCCTACCTCCTCAACTGCTTGTTTATGATAATTATAGCTCAGGGGTACGCCGATTAGCCATCGCGAACATCCCTGATCCTGCACTTCAACCAATCAGCTGATATTCACTGATATATTTGCGCAGCACCTCCATTACGGCGGCAAAGTCCAAAGGCTTGGCCAGATGCTCATCCATTCCCGCGTCAAAGGACTTCTCGCGGTCGCTGGCGTAGGCGTTTGCCGATATCGCCACAATCGGCACCCGCACGGCATCGTCGCGCTGAAGGCCGCGAATCGCACGGGCAGCGTCGTGGCCACCCATCTGCGGCATCAGCAGATCCATGAAGATCAGGTCATAGTAGCCCACGGGCGCGGCCTTGAACTTCTCCAGCGCCTCCAGCCCGTCCTCAGCTTCGTCAACCTCGGCGTGGGTCTCGGCCAGAAGCTCCCGCAGCACGGCCCGGTTGATCTCGATATCTTCCACCGAGAGGATGTGCTTGCCGGCCAGCTCGGGAACTATCGGGTTGCCGTCTGGCTCCATCGCGGTAGCCTTGGCAAAGTTGAGAATGAAGGAGAACACCGAGCCTGAACCCGGCGTGGATGCCACGACAATGTTGCCGCCCATCTCCTCCACCAGATACTTGCTGATGGTCAGCCCCAGACCGCTGCCAGCATGGCCGCCGGGCTCATCGTCACCGCGCTCAAAGACCTTAAAGAGCTGCTCGACACGCTCCGGCGCGATGCCGAT
This sequence comes from Coriobacteriales bacterium, assembly GCA_031276475.1. Taxonomy (GTDB): domain Bacteria; phylum Actinomycetota; class Coriobacteriia; order Coriobacteriales; family UBA8131; genus JAISMZ01. The sequence continues at coordinate 5,919 of JAISMZ010000031.1, read as the reverse complement.
GCCCGTGTCGGTAACCGTGAAGGAAAGCGTCGCCGAGTCCTCGTCATCGCACTGACAGACAACCTCCAGGGATATCTTGCCGTCTTCCGGCGTAAAGGCCACGGCGTTATCCAGCAGATTAAAAAGCACCTGCTTGAGCCGCAGCTTATCGCCGATAACCGTGATCTCCGCAAGCAGGTCGATGTTGTCGGTAAAGCTCTGGGATTTGTCCCTGGCCTTGACGGCAATCGCGCGGGCGACCTCCTGCATCGCCTTGCGAAAAAGGAAGCGCTCGTTATTGATCCGCAGTTTGCCCGACTCGATGTTGGAGATGTCGAGGATGTCGTTGAGCATATCCAGCAGATGGCGCGAAGATGAGTCCACCTCTGCGAGCGAACTCAGCGACTTGGCCGCGTCGCCCTTCTCCAAAGCCTTTTGCGCGACATGAGTCATGCCGATGATGGCATTCAGCGGCGTGCGCAATTCGTGACTCATATTGGTTAAGAAGCGCGATTTGGAGCGCAGCGCCAACTCGGCGGCAACAGTTTTTTCCTCCAGCGCGGCGGTGCGCTGACTAATCAGGCCCGCAAGGTCGGTGTTGTGTTCTTCCAAAGCGATGGCGTTGAGAAAATTGCGCACGTAGAGGTTGTAGACCGTCACCGAGACAAAGATAGAGATGCCCGTGATCATCGGCAGTACCGCGCGGTTGTCCGAGAAGGCGAACTGACTAAAGGAGTTTATCGTCCAGGCGATCTCGTTGCCGGCAACGTCGTACCAGATTCCGCTGACGCCCTGCGAAAGGAGCATCGCCATCAGGATGTAGGCAAAGGCCGCGAGAATCGTCACGACGCTTTGCAGACGGGGCAGGATGGGGATCATCGAGAACATCACCAGGAAGAGGATGAAACTGTTGAGACCCTGGTTGGAGAGGATATTGATGGTGCAAAACGCCAGCTGAACGAGGACGTTGCAATAGATCAGGGCCTGAACGGCAACTTTGCGCAAACCCGGATTGATCAGGCGGCCGCGACGCATCAGCCCGAAAAGCGTCCAAAAGATGGTACCGGCCAGCAAGGCGAACAGGGAAAGCATGATCCAGCAGTCCAACGGCAAGGGCATACCGTCGCCCGTGTGCTGAGGGATAACGATGTTCACCACATTCAGCGCCACCTGAAAAAGGGTGATGAAGATGGCAAAGCCGAACATCCGGTTGACGTTGGTGGCCAGGCGCTGGGCCTCGAATACCTGCCGATGGCGCTCGGGAACGACCGGTAACAGGCGCGAGTGTTTCGCGCCGGAACCCGCACCGGGTTCGGATACCTGCTGTTCCTGCTTTTCCGTCATGCGATTCTCCACAATTTATCGCCTGGGGGCATTGCGTTTGTCTGCCTTGGGAGGTGCCGGTTAATCATCGCGCGAGTAGAACTGCGCGTGACATACATAAGGCAGCGCCACACACGTGGGACGGTGTGTGGCGGGCGGTACACGGCAAGCCGCTGCTGTCTGTTCCCTGTTATGATAGCGCTGAAGCAACCGATGGTATCGCCACGATGAAGCAGGCCCCGCCGTCGGGCAGATTAAACGCCTCTACGGTTCCGTCATGAGCCGCGACGATGGCCTTGACGATGGTCAGTCCCAGCCCGGTGCCGCCGGTGGTGCGGGCCCGTGAGCTGTCGCCGCGATAGAAGCGATCAAAGAGCCGCACCGGATTGATGTCGCCAAAACCGGGGCCGTCGTCGGCGACGGTAATCACGCTGTGCCCGCGGATGCCGCTGAGTGTGACGTTGACGTGCCCGCCGGAGCCAACGAAGCGACTGGCGTTATCCACGAGGTTTTGCACCACCTGCTGCAGCCGATCCGGATCGCCCAATACATCGGGGGCCTCGCCTTTAACGCTCAACTCAACCTGCCGCTCGTCCAAAAGCGGCGAGAGCAGGGTGCTGACGTTTTCTACCACGTCGTGAAGATCGACCCGCTGCAAGACGATCTCGCCATCGCCTTCTATCCGCTGCAAGGTCAGCAGATCGTTGGCCAGACGGGTCAGTCGCTCGCTTTCGCGCACGATGGTCTCGGCAAAATGACGGCGATCCTCATAGGGGATATCCTCGTCCATCATTGTCTCAGCCGCGCCGCGAATGGCGGTCAGCGGCGTGCGCAGCTCGTGCGAAACGTCGCTGATGAACTGGCGCTGACGTTTGCCCTCAACGGCTGCCTCGGCGATGGCCAACCGCACCCTGGCCGCAACGGTCTCCAGCGAGTCGGCCAACTCCTGCACGCCCAACGGCGCCGCGGTTATCCTGTCGTCCACAAAGTGTACCGAGTATTGGCCGTCGGCGAGCTGCTTGGCTTTAATCTGGATGCGCCCCAGCGGCCCCAGATAGATGCCGGTTGCAGCGTAGGTGCACAAAAAGGTGACCAGCCCCAGACAGAGTACCACCAAAATCACCCAAGGCTGTGGTTCTCCTATGGTGAGAAGGACAACGACAATGGCAAAGGCTAAAATGACGGCGACCGCGGCAGAGATCAGGGCCAGCAGAATGCGCAGGGTGCGGTACTGCATCGCGGCTCAGCGTTTCCCTACAACACCTTAAAGCGGTAGCCGTAACCGCGTACCGTCTCGATTAAACCGGGATCGACATTGGCGCCTTCCAGCTTGTCGCGCAGGCGTTTGACGTGGGTGTCTACCGTCTTGGTTTCCACCAGATACTCCCAGCCCCAGGCGTCGTGCAACAGCTGGTCGCGCGAGAGCACCTTGCCGGCGTGGCGCATCAGGGCCGCCAGCAGCTCAAACTCCCGCGGCGTGAGGTCTATCGGCTTGCCGTCAAAGGAGGCGATGTGCATCCCCTCGTCCAAATGGATGCCACTGGCCTCGATGACCTCGTCGTAGTCCTGGCTGGCGGCGGCGCGTTCCTGCTGGGCGGAGCGGCGCAACAGGGCCTTGGAGCGGGCCAGCAGCTCGCGCACGCCAAAGGGCTTGGTCAGATAGTCGTCGCCGCCAATCTCCAGCCCGACGACCTTATCCAACTCGGTGTCGCGGGCAGAGAGGAAGAGTACCGGCACCGTGGAATTGGCGCGAATCCTGCGAACCACCTCGTAGCCGTCCATGTTGGGCAGCATTACGTCGAGGATCACCAGGTCGTAGTTGTTGGCATTAATCAGTGCCACCGCCTGGGCGCCATCGCCCGCGACCTGCACCTCATAACCTTCCTTTTTGAGGTTGTAGCTGATGAACTCCGTGATCGAGGGTTCATCGTCCACGACAAGTATCTTGGCCGCTGTGGTATTCATGGCTACCTCCGATGGTGTTTTTTCTCTGTCCAGATGATACCATGGTAGCGCAGATAAAGCGACGGAGACTGTGTGATATTTTTTGGGAGAGCAGATGCTGCTGGTAACTGACATCGGTAATACCCAAACGGTCGTCGGGCTTTACGAGGGCTCGCGGCTGCTGGCCAGTTGGCGCATTGCCACCCGTGCCAACGCCAGCGCCGATGAGTTGGCGGTGACGCTGGCGGAGCTTTTTGCCCTGCGCGAACTAGGGAGGCGCGGCATCGACGCCTTAGCCGTGGCCTCGGTGGTACCGCCGCTGACCGAACGTTACCGACTGTTAGGGCAGGCGCTTTGTGGCTGTGAACCCCTGATCCTGAACGGTCAAACTGACTGCGGGCTAAACATCCGCTACGCCGACCGCGGCGAGATTGGCGCCGACCGCATCGCCTCTGCCGTAGCCGCGGTGGAGTTTTTTGGCGCACCGGTGATCGTCGTGGATTTTGGCACGGCAACAAACATAGAAGTTGTGGATAAGAGCGGCGACTTCATCGGCGGGATCATCGCCCCAGGCCTGCAGACCTCTGCCGAAGCGCTGTTTTCTGCCGCCGCCCGCCTGGCTGAAGTCGCCGTTGAAGTGCCGCCGACCGTGGTGGGTGGCAGCACGCGCTCAGCCGTGCAATCGGGGCTGACCTACGGCGAGATAGACCGCGTTGACGGCCTCATCACCCGCATCTTTGCCGAGTTGGGCTATTCGGCGCCCGTCGTGGCCACCGGCGGCCTGGCAAGCAGGGTCGTGGCCCTGTCACGCACGATAACCGCGACCAATGACAACCTCGTCTTGGAGGGGCTGCGGATTGTCTGGGAGCGGACGCAAAGCAGGGACGGCTCGACTGTGGCAGGGGTAACGGCACAACACCGGCAGGGCGCAGCACAGGCAAGGCGGGGTTCCGGCGGCAACACATAGCATCAAACCAATAGCCTATCGCGCAAACGGCAGGCGTCCGCCAGGGTCGGCAGGAAGCGCGGGGAAGCGGCCATCGGAGGCGTCCAGACCGTAGATGCCGCGTTTAGCGCCGGAAAGCAGGGCCACCACGTTGTAGACATCCACTTCGCCCTCCACTGAGACCAGCGCCGCCAGGTTATGATCGCGTGCGGTGGTCGCAAGCGGTTGGGCCTTGTCGCCAGACTGAGCGAGCAGGCCAAAATAACTGGCGTCTTCGGCCACGGCTTCGTCATCAACAGAAGTGGGACGCAGCGAGGCGGGGAAGGGCAGGGTCTTCTCCACACCTTTGGATACAAAAGCGCTGGTCAAAGCTATAGCGACTGGGTCAACATGGTAGATGGTCGACGCGAGCGGGGCGTCGGGAGCGGGGCCAGCTTCGGGCGCGGTATCGGTTTTGGGAGCTGCAGCAGAAGCGGGATTCTGAGTACTCGTTACCAGCGTGTTGATGACGCCGTTCACCGCATAAGGCAGCTGCCAACTGCCCGTCACGCGCAGAGCCGCGAGTTGCTCGTTTTGCAGCTGAGGGTTTTGGTGTTCGCTGAGCAGATGGTAGTCCGTGTTTACTTGGATGATTCCCTGTTCGACGAGATAGGTCGTCAGCCGGTAGTGGCTGTAGATGGTGGACTGAAACGGGCTTGGAAGAGCGGGATTGGTGGTGGCGGAGCTTGAGTCGGAGTCGGCGCTGCTGGCAGAACCGGAGTCGGCGGCGTCGGAGGCGGCGCTGCTGGCAGAGCCGGAGTCGGCGGCGTCGGAGGCGGCGCTGCTGGCGGAACCGGGGGCAACCTCGGGCGCGGCGGCGGAGTCGGATGCGGCGCCAGATAGGGCGCCAGAAGGAGAGCCAACGCTCGAACGCGGCAGTGAACCCACCGTCTCATCGGCTGCGCTGGGCGCGTCGAGCGCTGTTGCCGCATAGGCGTAGGTCCACTCCCCCGCCAGCGCGTGGGCTATGGTCAGTGCATAGTCCTCGTCTGGCACGGCGGGAACGAGCTTCTCCAAATCTGCCTTATGCTGCGCGTCACTGAGCCCGAAGCCGTCTTTTAAAACCTTCACGTAAACCGTTGCGCCACCGGCACGGATCAGCGCCGCTCGCAGAGACTCAGCCATGGCAACATCGGTCTCCTCCGCGGAGCCGATAACGCAGATCGTCCGTCCGTCCAACCGCTTGCCCGCCCAGTCGTCTATAAGCTGACCGGCCAGAAGGTTGTCGTCGTCCAGCTGGCGGCGCAAGTCGCTGTTCGTGGCGTTGATCTCGTCGAGGCGCGTCATCAGCGAGCCCATCATGTCCCGAGAGGCGTCGCGGGCCAGGTCGCTGCCGGCGATGGCCGCGCCCAGCAACAGCCCGATCGCCAGTGAGACGAAGATCGAGACGATGGTCACCAGTAGATAACGAAAGTTGTACATGCAAAGATTATAGCGCCATCGGGCGGCAACCGCTGTCTGGATTAGGCGGCCAGTGGCACCAGCGTGGTTCCTCTCGCTGAATGCGGCCGAGCAGGCGGCGCTTGCCCGCAAGATGTGTTACACTGTAAAGCACCCTGCTGGAAAGGAGTTCTGATGGCCACGATGACAATACGGATTTCCGATGAGGACAAGGAGCTGATCAAGGCCTACGCCAAGGTGCATGGCACATCGGTTGCCGAGGTGCTGCGCAGCTCCGCCATCGAGCG
>JAISMZ010000019.1 GCA_031276475.1 Coriobacteriales bacterium | reverse complement strand
CGGAGCCGCCCCCGTCGCCGCCCTCTTCTTCAATCAGGCAGCGGTAGAAATCCTCCAGCGAGTCGCCCACCTCGCCAAGCCTACTGACGGCCACGCCGCCAGCGACGAGCGTCTGAACAACGGCGGCGGGTTGGTCGAGGTGGCTGTAGAGCCGCAGCGCGTTAGCACCAACTATCTTGTAGTCGCGCGTGCTCAGCTGCGTCTCAAGCAGCGTGGCGGCCGCGGCCGTGTCGTCAACGTTTATCTCCAAAGCGCGCCGGCAGCTGCGGGCAAGCTCTTCTCCACTGATCTGCTGCACCAGGCTGCCGCGCCGCATGAAGCCATAGCGGCTGACAACCTGGGAAAGCTCGCTGAGGATATGGCTGGAGACAAGCAGGCTGACGCCAACGGATGCCAGGCGGCGTATGATGTCGCGGACCTCGATGATGCCGGTGGGGTCAAGGCCGTTGACCGGCTCGTCCAAGATTACGAGGTCGGGCCGCGAGAGAATCGCCAGCGCCAGGCCGAGGCGCTGCTTCATCCCCAGCGAGAAGTCGCGAAACTTCTTTGTCCCGCTGTCGGCCAGCCCCACGGTCCTCAGCGCCTCAACCGTGCAGTCGCGCTGCGCTATCCCGCGTTGCAGGCGGTAATATTCCAGATTCTGCAACGCTGTAAGGTTTGGATAAAACCGGGGCGTCTCAACGATGCTGCCCATCCGGCTGCGCGCACGACTCAGACCCGCCGCGTCCGTCTCACCCATCAGCTCTATCGTTCCCGCGTCGGGCATCGAAAGCCCGCAGATCAGCCGCATCAGCGTGGTCTTGCCCGCGCCATTTTGCCCGACCAGCCCGTAGACGTCGCCGCGCCGGATGGTCAGTCCCACTCCATTGACGGCAGTCTGCTGGCCGTAGCGCCGGACGAGCCCCGTCACGTTAAGCAATACCTCTTCCATCGCACACCTCTCTTCTCCGGTTATCAGGCAACAATACGCCCCCGGCTTAAAAAAAGTCTTAAGCGAATCTTAAGAGAGTCTTAAAAGTGGCGGGCGGCGCAGGGACGGCTTTGGGCAGAGGCAAGCGGGGACGCAGGGGCGGGCTCAGCTCATCTTAAAGCCGATGCCCCAGACCGTGGTGATGTAATCGGTATCAGGATCCAGCGCGGCCAGCTTGGCACGCAGCTTGCTGATGTGCACGTTGATGGTGTTGTCGTCGCCCATGAAGCGCCCGCCCCAGACGCTTTCGTAGAGCCTGTCTTTGATGAATACCTTTCGCGGGTTGCCCATCAGCAGCCTGAGGATGCTGAACTCGGTCTTGGAAAGGCCCGCCGGGCGACCATCTACCAATGCGCTGAAGGCCTCAGTGTCTAAAAGCAGGTTTTTGTAGCGGAGAAGGCCGGGCGCGTTCCGCTCGCCGCCGTCGCCGCTTGCGCCGCCGCCGTCCCTGCCGCCGCCGCTTGAGCCGCCGCTGCCATCCCTGCTGCCGCTCCCGCCGTGACACAAAGGGGTACGTCCCCTTTGTGTTCCGCCGCTGCCCGAGTCGCCGTCCGCATTTCCGCCGCTTAAGCCATCGCCGTCCCCATCACCGGCGGCGCGCAGCTGCACCCGAACGCGGGCGAGCAGCTCGACGTTGTCAAAGGGTTTGGTGATGTAGTCGTTCGCCCCGGCGCCGAGCAGCCTGACGACCGTCTCCTTGTCGGTGACCGCCGTGAGCATGATAACCGGCGTCGCCTCCTGTGTCGCCTTCGCCGCCCGCAACTCACCGAGCACCTCAAGGCCGCTGCGTCCCGGCAGCATCAAATCGAGCAGGATCAGGTCAAAGCGCTGCCGCTGCAACAACAGTAGCGCCTCGCTGCCAGAATAGGCGACGTGCGGCTCGTGGCCGTCACTCGTAAGCAAGACGCTCAGCATGTTGGCGATGTCTGCGTCATCCTCAACAACTAATATCTGGGCCATAGGTCTTCTCCTATAATTCCAGCAGATCATCCAACAATTTGTCTCTGTTATTCACAAGGCCCAGTTTTTTGTGCCACCTGAAACCAGAGCTTTTGGCCCCCGCCGATTTTTCGGCCAGGTTTTTATAATAATTTGCTCTTTCATAATTGTCTTTTTGTTTATTTATAAATGAGAGAATTGCATTCTTGATATATTCGTCCTCTGGGAAATCTGACTTTTCTGCGTTACCCAACAATAATTGTTCAACACTTTCAAAAAGCTCCGTCTTATCTAATTGAACGATTAGTTTTGAATACTTCAGATAGGAATCTGTTATTATTTGTGGGAATATTTTTTCGTAATCTAATGCGTTTTTGTAATTTTCCAATGCCCTCTCATATTCTTCCATCTCGCAATAAATATCACCCGCCAACTCATAGGAGCTGCTTCTTTCCAATTTGTCATCAGGATACTCGTCGAAATATCGTTGCAATAAATTTAATGCTGCATCAAAAAAATCGGCATTATTGGTCTTATATAATGTTGACGCCTGTATTCGTAAGTATTGTGGCCTGTTGTGTTTCTGCGATCTTTTCAATCTCGCGAAAAACTCAGTTTCGGCATCTTTTGTCCAAAACTCTTTCCTGTACCATTCTTTTGCCATTTTGCGCTTCCTTCTTCATTTTTCTCTGACAGGCCACCACCGATGCAAGCACCTGTTCGATAATCGGCCATCCGGCACTAAACACCTGCCCACGTATGCCAATGGTAGTTTAGCACGGGGTAATTCTTATTGTTGGCACCAAGATTCCATCTGCCCCCGTTCCTGTCGTCGCTCTCAAGAAGGAACACGACAACAGACAGCACGCGACCGATGGCTTATAATAGGCACCAGCTACGTCAGAACAGCAAGGCAAGCAGGAGGAGGAGAGATGGCTGGTTATGGCTTTACGGTAAACGGAGATGCGGCAGTGGCCCGTGACACGGTCTATCAGGTGCTTCAAGGCCAGGGCTTTACCGTCACACCAAAGGATGAATGGTCGGCCCTCGCCGAGCGCGGCGGCCAGGGAGCATCTGTGATACTAGGCGCTTTTGCTGGCAAGAAGGGTCGGCATGTCAAGCTCGACATCAGCTGTGCCAGCGACGGGCAGGGCAATACGTCCATCCAGCTTGTGCAGGGTACCAGCGGCATATCCGGCGGCCTGATTGGCAAAAGCCAGGCCGACAGCATCTACAATGAGGCCTATGGCCTGATATCGCAGGCATTCCAGGGCAGCGGCATACTGTTGGCGCACGGCAAAATAGCATAAGAAATACTTGAATAAGATAATGAAGAGGTGCAAGGCTCACAGGTTTTGAAAGCCAGGTAACAGCGCAAAAGCTGTTCATGCCTTTTGGCACATTGTTGGCCTGCGTGGGGTGCGGGCTGCTAATTTTTTACGCTTGTGTGCTGAATTGCACTGATTTCGGGAGTTATTGCTAAAAATTTGCGGTTGTGTGCACTTTATTCGAGTTGGTTTTCCGTTGGCGGACTAAATTCAACCGTTCACACCAAGAGTTTGGCCATAAGCTCGCGAAAACCCCTCAGAATCAGCCGATTCTGACGCACAACCGTAAATTTTTAGCAATAACTCCTGGATAGCACGAAGATGCACTAAGAAAACCCTTTTGGGGAGAAGGGCTGGCCGTCAGATTGCTGGCGACCCGCCTGTAGCTAGCGAGTTAACAAAGGTGACG
>JAISMZ010000010.1 GCA_031276475.1 Coriobacteriales bacterium | reverse complement strand
CTCATCATAGATGAGACACACACGATATGCGCTGGAGTGGGTGGCTGCACCAGGGAGTTTGGCCTGTCGCCTGACATCGTTGTGATAGGCAAGACCATAGCGGCGGGCATCCCGGCCGCCGCCTACGGTTTCACTGAAGAGCTCGGCAGATCGGTCGCGGCGGCCATACCTGCGGAACTTTGCGACATAGGCGGAATAGGTGGAACCCTGGCTGCGAACGCGCTGAGCATGCATACGATGCGAGCCGTGCTGTCAGAAATTCTTACGCAGGAATTCTACGACAAAAATATACCTCTTGCAAAGCGCTTTAACGACGGCGTGCAGGGCGTAATAGACAGGTTTGGCCTGCCGTGGAACACGACCCGCCTCGGCTGTCACACGGAATACTGGTTCAGACGTGAACCCGCCCAAAACGGCGGAGAGGCTGAGGCGGCCGTAGACGTCCTCCTGGATCAGTACATGCACCTTGCCTCGCTGAACCGCGGCATCCTTATGACGCCATTTCACAATATGGCACTCATCTCGGCGGCTACTACGGAAGAGGATATAGACAGGCACACCGCCCTGTTTGAGGAAATAGTAGGAAACATACTCTAAGCACTGGACACCTGCCCTAGAGCGACCTTTACCGGCTGCAAGAAAGGAAAGTTAAACAATGCCAATAAACAAGGCGGTTCTGGCCGCCTTTATCAAAGCCGCGACACGCCTGAGGCCAGACATCAAAAAATCCTATAAGGCCCAGCGGGTCGTCGAAGACCTCTCGGGCAAACTCCGCCTGCCTGACCCGCGCTGTCGCATTGAGGATCATAGCGCCACCATGCCGGACGGCTACGAAGTGCCTCTGCGCGTCTTTACTCCCCTGGACATCAGCTTCACGCTGGCCAGCGGACTAGAGGTAACCGAGGACTCCCGCGGTACGATTCTCTTCTTTCATGGCGGCGGCTGGGTCAATGGCAGCGTGGACTTCTACATCGAGGCCTGCACCACCATGGCCATTAAACTGGAGCGACGGGTGATCGCGGTTGACTACCGACGGGCGCCGGAGCATCGCTTTCCCCAGGCGCCTGAGGACTGCTACGAGGTGGCCCGCCAACTTTTTGCCGGTACGCTGATAAGCGACGTTGAGATTAACAACTGCGTACTCGCTGGCGACAGCGCCGGCGGTAACCTGGCCGCAGTGGTCTCGTTGATGGCCCGCGATCGAGGCGCGTTTAAGCCTCGCACTCAGATACTGCTCTACCCCGCCACTTACAACGACCACAGCCCGGCCTCGCGCTTTGAGTCGGTACGCACAAACGGCTACGACTACCTGCTCACCGCGCAAGACGTCGCAGACTACATGGAACTCTACATCCGCTCCCCTGAAGACCTTACCAACCCCTATTTCGCTCCCCTGCTGGCCTCAGACCTCTCCAACCAACCGCGCACACTGCTTGTCAGCGCCGAGTACTGCCCGCTGCGCGACGAGGGCGAGGCTTTTGCTCAGCGCCTCTCCCAAGCAGGAAACGACGTACAGTGTTATCGTATCATCGACGCGATTCATGGCTATTTCCTGTATCCAGCGGTGTTCAGTCTCGTCAAGGATACCTATGCCCTCTTTAAGCATTTCCTGGACGGCGACGCATTAGAGAAGGAGAACGGACAGGCGTGGCTCGAGATATCTGGTACCGACTAGACAACATCGGAAAGTTCTACTCCTCTCAGGCCGGCAGCGCCTTTCAGACGGTGTTCCGCTATTCTGCCACGCTGGCAGACGATATCGATCCAGACGCCTTGCAGGACGCCTTGGATAAGACCGTCGCCATCTTTCCCAGCTTTAACGTCTCTTTGCGTAGCGGAATGTTTTGGTACTACCTTGAGCAGTTGAGGGAGACGCCCCGGGTCAGCCCCGAGAACCTGCCCATCTGCTACGGCCTGCGCGTTGACCCCAAAAGCGTGCTCTTTCGCGTCAGCTACTACCGGCGGCGGATAAATGTTGAGGTCTCACACATGATCTCTGACGGGCGCGGGACGCTGAGTTTTTTCAAGGCACTGATCTACGCCTACGTTCAGCGGCGCTACGGCGTTTGCGGCGTTGCGCTGGACTACGAGGGCACGGACAGGCAGAAGGCCGAGGATAGCTTCTCCAAATACTACGAACGTTGCGAGACCACCGCAGCGCCGGGCGCCCGGGCCTACCGGATCAGTGGTTGGCGCGACGAGGCCGATCCGACCTTTTTGGAATACCACCTGCCGGCGGACAGCGCCATCGCCCTGGCGCGAAGCTACGGCGTGGGCATCACGGCGCTGGTGATGGCGGCGCTGGTGGCGGCCATCCGCCAGGAGATGCCGCTGCGGCAGCGCTCGCGCCCGATCCGCCTGGACATCCCCGTCGACCTGCGCCAGCACTTTGCCTCCCAGACGACCAGGAACTTCTTTGGCCTGGCCTTCTTTTCCTACCTGCCTGGTGAGGAGGACGAGCCGATAGGCGTGCTGGCGGCCAAGGCCCAGGCCGAGCTGAAGGCGATCACCACCGCCGAGCAGCTGAAGGCCCGGATGTTTAAGATGATCCGGCTTGAGAAAAACCTGCTGTTGCGCCTCAGCCCGCGCATCGCCAAGGACTTTATCATCAATCTGGCCGCGCGCGTGACGATGCGCGAGAGTACCGCGACGGTCTCGAGCCTGGGGCGGCTTGAGATCGACGAGCGGATTGGCGAATACCTCCACGACATCAATGTCTTGACCTCGACCAAGGGCATGAGCCTGGTCGTCTGCACCTTTGCCAACGTCTTGAGCATCGGCATCTCCACGGTGTTTGCCAACCCCGACATTGTTAAGGAATTCTGCCGCTTCTTCAGCAACGCGGGCATTGAGGGCAGCCTCCAGATTAACAAAGGCAACGAAGAGCTGGCCGAGGATCGTCGTGAGGCCCGGCTGGAGGCGTCGCTCAGGCGGGTTGGAGGCGGCAAACGATGAGGCGCTGCGACAGATGCGGGATCCGGATTGGCGGCGAGCTGGAGCGCTGCCCGCTCTGTCAGGCAGAACTGCACGGCGAGGCTGAGCCCTCGGTATTCCCAAACAACGTGGTGCGCAAATCCGGTACCATGGCGCTGAAAATACTGGCCTTTGCCACCGGTGCCTATCTGCTGATCATGCTGCTGCTGGGCTTTATGCTGGCGCTGCCGCCGGGTATCGTCTTTGTCGTCTGCCTGGCCTTGGCCCTAAACTACCTGATCGTCCGCAACATCATCATCCACGCGCCCGACTTCCTGCGCGTCGTCGCCCGCTACTTCCTCTTCTTAGTCGCCATGGCACTCGTGTGGTTCCTGGTCACGCAGGAGCTGCTGATTACGACCTTCGTGATTCCCAGCATCTGCCTGCTGGCTCTGGTCTATGACAACGTTTTGCTCCTGCTGTTCCGCTCGACCTTCATCCACGGTTACGCCAAGTACCTGATCTTTGATGTGGCGCTGGGACTGATGCCGCTGCTGCTCGTCGCCCTGGGGCTGACCACCTGGCCACTGCTCGCCTACATCAGCGCCCTCGTGGCCTGCTTGTCGCTGCTCTGGACACTGATATTTTTGCGCAAAC
>JAISMZ010000296.1 GCA_031276475.1 Coriobacteriales bacterium | reverse complement strand
GTCTGCTGCTGGGTGTTGTAGGGCAAAAGGTCGTTGAAGATGGTCTCGGCCGACTGGCGGTCGCCCTGCTCGCAGGCCAGCAGCCAGGCCTTGCGCAGGCCGTCGATGGTCGCGCCCGTTGGTTTGCCAATCTGCTCGACAGACATCTCAAAGGCGGCACAGTAGAGGTGGATGGCCAGACGGCCGCGTCCCCCCGTCTGGGCCTCGTGGGCGCTGCTTAGCAGTTGCTCTATCTGTCGCGGCGCGCTGCCCGTATTCTTAAAATCGCCCGGTTCACGTTGGACGTCGCCCGGTTCGCTGTTGATACTCATATCTGCCTGCTCTCCGAATACGCTGTTTTTTCTGAACACCGGTTTTGGACACGTCGATCATACGCGACTGCGTCATGCCCTCTGCTCTTCGCCGTCCGTGCGATCGGTGGCCGCCATCCAGTGCCCGCCTCTATGATAGCGCTTGTTCGCGCATCGTGGTGCCAGAAGTGGCCGTTTTTACGACGATTTGCCAAGCTGTTGACATTCGTGCGCTAAAAACGGTTAATTGGGTACCGCTTTGGGGCCTCCCGTTGCGGCACGTGCCGCTCAGTCGGCCTTCTCAGCGCTTCCGGCGGCGGTCTGCCGTTTTGGGGCCTCCCGGCCTCTTGGGGGCTTTCCCAAGAAGAGAGGCGATGATATCTGCGCCAATCGTCACCTCCCGGCCTCCCGGGAGCTCCCACTCGACAATCGACCAGCCGCGCGAACGGGCTATCCTGTCCAGACGCCGGTCGGGGTCTACGGCCACGGCGTGAGTGGCGCCTTCCAACAGCGGGATGTCGGAGAAGTGATCGCCATAGGCCCACTCCAACACCCAGTTACCCACGCCGTAGCGCTCGTCGGCATACTGCTTGAGTTGCAGCAGCTTCTGCTCGCCCTCGGGCGGCTCGCCGATGGTCTTGCCCGTATAGCAGCCGTCCGCCACCTCCATTTGTGTGGAGATAAAACCGTCAGCACCCAGGTCGCGGGCCACCTCGCTGATGATAGGCTCAAAGGAGGCGCTGGCAATAAGCACCTCGGCACCGTCGCGCTTGTGCCGGGCGAGTTCCTCCAGGGCCTGCGGGCGCAGGGACTGCCGCAGTTCCTCGCGATAGAGGCTGCGCAACAAGGCGTCGGCGTCGGCGGCCGAGACGCGCCGCAGCGAGCGGAAGATAATGCCGCGTGGCAGCGACTGGTCGAGCTCCGAGCCCATCTTGTAGCGCGCGCCCCAGATGCCAATGCGCATACCGACGAGCACCGGCATGATGCGCTCGCGGGTCAAACGAAAGATCAGCCGCACCGGCGAGGAGGCGTCTATCAGGGTGCCGTCAAAGTCGAAGGCGACGATGCGGACGGGGTTGGTGGTGGGTTGCGGGGGCGGGGCGGCTGCCGACGGCTGGGCGGGCGGCGGGGCGGCGGCGGTGTGCTGCGGTTCGGTGGTAGGTGGCGGAGCCGGGGCGGGCTGCGGCTCGGCGGCAGGCTGCAACCCCAGTTCGTCGGCCAGCGACAGGAGGGCGCGGGCACGATGGGAGATGGCGTTCTTCTCCACAGCGCGATACTCGGCCAAGGTCCGGGTGTCGCCTGCGGGAGCGTGCAGCTCGGGGATGAAGACGGGGTCGTAGCCAAAGCCGCCCTGCCCGCTGGGAGCGGTTGCGATTCGCCCGTTCAAAACGCCGCTGGCAAGATGCTCCTCGCCGGAGGCGGTAATGAAGGCGACGGCACAGACAAAGCGGGCCGTGCGGCGCTCTTCGGGGACGTTGTCCAGCGCCGCCAGGAGCTTGTTCAGATTATCCTCATCGGTGGCATCTTCGCCCGCATAGCGCGAGGAGTAGACGCCGGGTGCGCCGTCGAGCGCGTCCACCACCAGGCCGGAGTCGTCGGCCAGTGCGGCCAGGCCCGTGCGCTGGTGGGCAAAGCGGGCCTTAAGCAGCGCGTTGCCGGCAAAGCTGTCCGCATCCTCCAAGGCGGACTCGTGCACGCCGGCCGCATCGAGGCTGACCAGCTGCCAGTCGCTGTCGCTGTCGCCTAGAATATCATGGATCTCGGCGACCTTGTGGGCGTTGTGGGTGGCGACCACCACGGTTTGGCGGGAGGTGTCCTCAGCGCACATCGCCAGCATCTTTCAGCGCGGCCCGTTGGGCGGCCAGCAGTTCCCTGATGCCGCTCTCGCCAGCGTCGAGCAGGGCGTTCAGCCGCGCACGGTCAAAGGTCGTTTGCTCACCGGTGCCCTGAATCTCAACAAACTCCTCCTCGGCGGTCATCACCAGGTTCATGTCCACCTCGGCACGGGAGTCCTCGTGGTAGTCGAGGTCGAGCAGCACCCGGCCGGCAACCTGGCCAACGCTGACCGCGGCGACCTGCCCGATGAGCGGAGTGACCGACACCTTGCCGGCCTTTTGCCAGGTGCCCAGGGCGTCGTGCAAGGCCAGCCAGGCGCCGCAGATCGCCGCCGTGCGCGTGCCGCCGTCAGCCTGGATAACATCACAGTCTATTGTAATAGTATATTCGCCTAACGACCGAAGATCGACGACCGCCCGCAGGCTGCGGCCAATCAGGCGCTGGATCTCGTGCGTGCGCCCGCTGCGGCCATTCACCTCGCGACGGCTGCGGCTTCCCGTCGAGGCCGGCAAAAGCGCATACTCGGCGGTCAGCCAACCACTGCCGCCGCCCTTCAGCCAGGCACCCACGCCCTCCTCGATGCTCGCCGCACAGAGGACCTTGGTATCGCCAAACTCCACCAGGCAGGAACCAAAGCTGTTCTTCAGATAGTCACGCGTGAAGCGCACGGGGCGCAACTCAAGGTCAGCGCGTCCGTGCGAGCGCTGGCCGCCGATTGACGTTGTCACAGTCCCTCCTCCTTACTGCTCTCAGCCCTCGCGCTACCTGCGCTAAAGCCGAGGTAAAAGCGTCTCGCGATCCATCCAGAACATCCACCGCGATGCCGCCGGCACTCAGGCCGGCCGCTGCAACGGTTGCATGGTAGCCTCCAGATCATCGATGCTGACCAGTGCGAGATCCTCAATCGGCCGCCGGAATATGGTGCTGCCCAAAACGACAAAGTCGCCAGGCTCTGCGGCCGTCGTCGCAAAGCGATGGTGCACCGGAGTGCCAGCCGGAGCCAACTGTCCACGCCGGGCGAGCGTGTCAGCCACATCGAGCGCGGTCTCCTCCGCACTGGAGATGATCTGGATATCCGGGCCGAGGACGCTGCGCACCAGCGGCGTTAACAGCGGATAGTGAGTGCAGCCTAACACCAGGGTGTCAATCTTGCAACGGCAGAGCGGGTCGAGGTAATCGCGGGCGATCTCGGCAAAGGCCGGGCGGATGTAGATGGCCGCGGTCTGGGCCATGATGTCCTCAAAGGGGTTGCGGTCCAGGCGCAGGCCCTGCTCGACAATCTCCACAAAACGCGGTGTAGCTGTGGAGAAGACCGTGACGCCGGCATCGATGGCGCGTATTGAGCGCGTGTAGGCGCCGCTCTCGATGGTGGCGACCGTGCCGATGACCCCCACCCGGCGCGAGCGGGTGGCCATCACGGCGGCGCGGGCTCCCGGCTCGATGACGCCGATCACCGGCACGTCCAACAGCCGCTGGATGGACTCCAGACCGGCCGCCGTCGCCGAGTTGCAGGCGATGACGATCAGCTTCACCTGTTGATTTACCAGCCAGTTGCTGATCTGCTGGGCAAAGGTCTTAACCTCAAAGAGCGTGCGCGGCCCATAGGGGCAGCGCAGGGTGTCGCCAAAGTAGATGATTGACTCATCGGGCAGGCGCGACACAATCTCGCGGGCAACGGTAAAGCCGCCAACTCCAGAATCGAATATCCCGATGGGCAACCTGGCCGAAGACAGCGCCTCCGGGCCGGTTTGCGGTGGTGTTATCTGCATGACAGCATTATACCATCGTCGCGGCGAGCGCTCGCGGGACGATGCGTGCGGCGCACTTTAGCACACTGGATTGCCAGACGCGCCGTTGCCTGCTAAACTGTCTTGTTCCTTTGTGGGCAGCTGTTTTGATGCCGCAGAGACTGCACTTTGAAAGCGTGAAACCGGGGGCGACTGGTTTCGACATAGATGTTTTGAGAGTGGAAGCAGGTCGTGGTCTCCTCGCCACGTTAAACAGGGGTACTGTCAATTTAATTGGCAAACGTGAACTTGCTCTCGCTGCCTGATTGAGCGGCGACGTTGACTCCGGGTACTTTCCCGCCCCGGAGAAGACGCCATTTAGGGAAATGCTCCTGCGCACGTAGCCGGTATGGCACAGGAAAAGACGGAACCGACTGGCGACGGTCAGCCTTGTCTGCTGAGTTGGCCTGAGCGAAACTGATCGACAGACTGAGCCTGGAGATGCCACTCGCGACGCATGTATGGACCGGAGTTCGATTCTCCGCGCCTCCACCAGAATACTTACCATCTATTGATACAAGGTTTTGTAGCGGTAGATGGTTTTTTTTGTTTGGGCGGGATGGCTCGGGAGCAGAGAATTCTCAGGTTGGACAGTTGCCGGGGGCGAGGAGGGGCTAAATAAAACACTGTTCCTCACCAGCTTTCACAGGTATAATGGGAAGACGGGATAAATAGAGTATAGTGTGATGAAGCCATACCGAAAAGAACTGCGCTTTAACACCACATACGGCAGGCTCGGCTTTGGCATCTGGGAGCAGATCTTTTACGGCGAGCCAGACGGCAGGCGCGACAAGCGGGTGCTGGTGAATATTATCGGTAAGTGAGAGACATGATACGATTAACGCACGGGAGGACGACACGATGATATTCGGACAAGAATCCGAGACACTCGAATTTAAGAAGACAACGGCAGAAGCCAGGGATGCTGTCATCGATGTCGCCGCAATCCTGAACAAGCACGGGCGCGGCGAGCTATACTTCGGCATCCGCAACGATGGCGTGGTAGTCGGGCAAACGGTGTCAGGTCCGACGCTGCGCGACGTTAGCCGTGCGCTCACTGAGAATATCAAGCCGCAGATATATCCGACGGTCGAGATGGTCAACATCGATTACAAGGACTGCATCCGGGTGCAGTTCGAGGGGGAGAGCGCCCCGTACTTCGCCTACGGTAAGGCATATATTCGCGTGGCCGACGAGTGCAAGCAAATCTCTCCAGAGGAGCTGGAGAGCCTTTTCAGGAAGAAGCGCGGGATAGCGTCTCCGTGGGATTCGGC
>JAISMZ010000295.1 GCA_031276475.1 Coriobacteriales bacterium | reverse complement strand
TCACTGGAAAACAGGACAGATGAACCGTCCCCGTGTCCGTTTCCAGATGAGCCGTCCCCGTGTCCGTGTCCGTATCCCGTGTCCGTTTCCACGGCTTTATTGGGCACTACAAAGTGAACGCCGCCGGTGCCCAGTTGTAGATCGACGGCTGTCGTGTTCAAAAGCACGGTGTCGTCCACCGCCACGGCTGCGCCCAGCGCCAGGTAGTTGCAGGCCTGCCGCTCGCTGCCCTCGCAGCTTACGTTTACCACCTGAAGGTCATTGGAGGCAAAGAGTATCTCTTTGACTATGCCCGGTACAAGCCGCATCGGGGTCGCGGGCTCCTTTGAACGTGGCTCGGGCGCAGAAGCACTTGCCTGAGCCTCCCTACTCACTTAAGGCGGCGGCAATCTCGTCGGTGATCTCCATGCTGTGATAGACGTTTTGCAGATCCTCCAGCTCCTCCAGCCTGTCCACCAGGCGCATCACCTTTTTGGCGTCGCCGATCGTCACGGCGGTGGGGTTCAGCGGCTCCATCACCAGCTCCAGCCCCTTGACCTCCAGCCCCTGCTGCTCCAGGGCGGTCTTCACGGCGGCCAGTTCGGCAGGCGCGGTGAGCACCACCCATTCGTCGTCGGCGTCCTCGTAGTCCTCGCCGCCGGCCTCGGCAACGGCGAGCATCAACTCGTCCTCGTCGGGCTGCTGGGCCTTATCCAAAGTGATCTGCCCTTTGCGCTCAAACTGAAAGGCCACCGAGCCGGAGGTTGAGAGGTTGCCGCCGGAGTGATTGAAGGCCGAGCGCACGTCGGCGGCGGTGCGGTTGCGGTTGTCGGTTAGGGCCTCAACGTAGACGGCCACGCCGGCCGGGCCGTAGCCCTCATAGATCACGGTCTCGTAGTTGGCGGCGTCGGCGCCTGAGCCAAAGGCCTTCTTTATCGCCAGGTCTATCTTGTCCTTGGGCAGCGAGTAGCCCCGCGCCTTGGCGATGGCCGCCGCCAGCGAGGCGTTGTTGTCGGGGTTGGGATCTCCGCCCTCTTTTGCCGCTACGGTGATGTTACGGGTTAATTTGGAGAAGATCGCGGAGCGTTTGGCGTCCTGTGCCGCCTTGCGGTGCTTGGTGGTTGCCCATTTGGAGTGGCCTGACATTGGTATCCTTCCGGCGTCTGTTCCTTTTTCGAATGATTGTAACACAGGCGGCGCGCCTGCGGCTGTCGCGCCCGGCGTAGCTGCCTTGCGGCTGCGGTTGCGGCGCCGCTCCGGTCGTCCGACACTGCGGTTGTGGCGCCGCCCCGGCGGCCGCGGCGTCGGGGCGGCCGCTGCGGGCGCAGTCAGTACCGTGCCAGGGGACGGCCACTGCGCCAGGACGGGAACAGCAGCGAGGTGCGGCGTCCTCCTCCACAGGTAATCAGATAGCTGCCACACTCTGGTTATGCTCGCGAATGCGGATGTTGAGCTTGCGAAACTCAATTATTGTCATCAATCCTGCGGTGACTACCGAGAGGCAGTCGGCTATCGGGAAGCAGTGGTACAGCGTTTGCAGCGGGGTTATCCCCAAAAGCTCCGGGAAGGTCTGGGCGAGCAGCGGCAGGCCCCATACCAGGGGAATCAGGTACAGCAGCTGGCGGGTCAGCGTTAAGAACATGCTTTTAAGCGGTTGGCCGGAAGATTGAAAGTAGTTCACGGCGATTATCTGCAGGCCAACCAGCGGCATGAAGAACATCTGCACCTGTAAGGCCGCGACCGTAAAGTTGAGAAGGTCGCTGCGCACGCCAAAGACGCCAATTATCTGGTTGGGAAAGAGGTGAACCAGCAGCCAGAAGAAGATGCCGATGGCGGTCACCCAGATGAAGGAGACCTTAAAGACGGTCTGCACGCGCCTGAAGTTTTGGGCGCCAAAGTTAAAGCCGAACAGCGGCTGGGCAGCGATGGCAACACCAAATATCGGGAAGAGGGCAAACATCGCTATGCGCTGAACCACACCGATGGCGGCCAGCGCTCCCTCCGAGCCGATGACGTCCAGGGTGCCATAGATCACCAGCTGATTGTTGATGATTAAATTGATAACGGTATTAGCGATTTGTAGGACAAAAGATGCCGAGCCGAGTGCCAGTATCGTGCGCACCAGGCCCGGACGCAGGCCCATGCAGGAGAGGCGAATGCGAAACGGTGCTTTTTTGTAAAAGACGAAATACCAAAACACCAATGCCGCGCTGAGTCCCTGCCCGATTACGGTGGCCCAGGCCGAGCCGGCGATGCCCAGGCCGAGCACCATCACAAACAGGTAGTTTAAGATGATGCAGACGATGGTGCCGGCGACCATCGTCCCCAGTGCCAGTCCCGGCGCGCCGGCCGTGCGCATGAAATTGTTAAATCCCATGCCAAAAAACTGGAGAATAAAGCCGACCGATATGATGCGCATGAAGTCATGCGAGTAGCTCCAGATATCGGCAGTCGCGCCCGAAAATTCAAGCACCGGGTCCATGAAGATGTTGATCAGGATGGTGCAGGCCGCAGCAGCGATCAGCGTCAAAGTGAAGGCGTTACCCAGCACTCGTTCGGCCTCGTCGTGTTTTCCCTCGCCGAGCTTTAGCGCTACCAGGGCGTTGCCGCCGGCGCCGATGAGCATGCCGATGGCCATTGAGAAGATCATCGCCGGTCCCGCCACCGTTGCCGTTGCCAGGCCGGCAGCGCCCACACCGTGGCCCATGAAGATCGCGTCGATGATGTTATAGAGTCCGTTGACCACCATGCCGATGATTGAGGGGATGGCAAATTCCAGCACCAGCCGCGGAACGCTGGCCGTGCCCAGGCGTTCGACCTGCGCCTGGGTTTCGGGAGTTGAGGTGTCGTTTTGAGTAGTGTCCATAAGCTGAGTATAACGCAAGCGCTTCAGTAACCGGGGTTCAGCGTTATCTCGCCGCAGGAAAAGGCCTGCGTCTGGCCGTCGGCGGTGGCAAGCAGCAGCGCACCGTTCTCGTCGACGCCGCTCACGGTGCCGCGACCGACCTCCTTGCCGCTGGTGTTGCACATCGGAATATTTTTGTCCAGCAAAGCCAGGTGCTGCAGGTATCTGGAGACCAACGGTGCAAAATGGTAGTCGCCACGCGCCCAGCGCCCGAGATAGTCCTCGATGGCCGCCAGCGCCAACTGCGCGAGGGCGATTGGGTCGGGGGCCGTCGCTGCTGTGGAGCCAGCCGCTGTCGCAGAGCCGGCCGCCGCCGTGGAACCGGCCGCTGTCGCAGGGCTGCCCCCCGCCGCAGGGCCGGCCACCGCAGGGCCGGCCGCTGTCGCAGAGCCGGCCGCCGCTGTGGAACCGGCCGCTGTCGCAGGGCTGCCCTCCGCCGCAGGGCCGGCCACCGCGGTGGGGGCCGCCACCAGATCGCCGAGATAGGCCGGGGTTGCAGTGGGCGGCTCGTCTGCGAAACTCAGCGGCCGCTGGATATTAACGCCAACACCGATGATCGCCAGGCGCGGCGCCGCCATCTGCTCCAGCGTCTCCACCAGAATACCGGCAAGTTTGCCCGCTGCAACTCCGGCATCATCCAGGGCCAGAAGGTCGTTGGGCCACTTGAGGGCAACTCGGGGCGAGAACGCTGTCAGGGTTTCGTGCACGGCAAGAGCCACCACGAGCGGAAGAGCGCTCAACCGCTCAACCGGGGCGGGCGCCTCCACAACCAAAGAGAAGTAGACGCCCCCGCTCGGCGACGCCCAGCGACGCCCCCAGCGTCCCCGTCCGGCACTTTGTTCGCGGGCGATGACGGCCAACGGCGGCCGAAAGTCTTTCTGGCAACTCAGGCGTTTGAGCTGGTCGTTGGTTGAGTCACACTGCTTGAGTATCTGCGTTCTCACGTTTTGTCCTCGGTTTCTGATTGATGTCGTCCGTCGTACGGGCCCGATGCCGTACAATAGTACCATGCACTCCCTCGAATACATACTGGTGATGCTTTTTGCGGTGCTGCTGAGCAATCTGATAAGCCAGCGGCTCTCGCGCATCTCAACGCCGTTGGTGCAGGTCGGCCTCGGCATCGTCATTTCGCTTCTGCCGGTATTCAACTACGACAACACGCTCGACCCGGAGTTTTTCCTGGTGCTGTTCATCGCGCCGCTGCTCTTTGAGGACGCCAAAAAAGCCGACAAACCAATGCTCTGGCGGCACAAACGGCCGATCCTGCTGCTGGCGCTCGGCTTGGTCTTTGCCACCTGCCTGGCGGTGGGGGTCTTCATGGACTGGCTGATTCCGGCAATCGGTTTGCCCGCCGCCCTGGCCTTTGCGGCCGCGCTGGCACCCACCGACGCTGTCTCGGTCGGCCTGATGCGCAAGACCGCCCAGATTGACGACGATCAGCGCTCGCTGCTCCAGGGCGAGGCGCTGTTCAACGACGCCTCATCAATCGTCTCCTTCCAGTTCGCGCTGGCAGCGTTGGCGGTCGGCCCGTTTGCGGCGGCGGCAGGCCTCAGCGAATGGCTGTTCTTCGGCGACATCGCCGTGACCTTCCTGGTGATGTTCCTCGGCGGCGTCCTCGTCGGCGTGGTGCTGATGCTGGTGCGCTACCTGGTGGTTAAGGTGATCCGCGCCAGCGGCATCGAGAGCATCACCTTTCACGTCCTCTTTGAACTGCTAACACCGCTGCTGGTCTTCCTAATCGCCGAGTCGCTGCACGTATCGGGCATCATCGCGGTGGTCGCGGCCGGCATCCTCCATTCCTTCTCCGGCCGCCGGCAAACGCCAGAAAACGCCCGCCACAACATCGTCTCCACCAGCGTCTGGGGCGTCGTCGGCTTCTCGCTGAACGGCATCGTCTTCTTAATCCTCGGCACCCAGCTGCCCACGCTGGCCGTTCACGCCTGGAACAACTCCGCGGTTGGCTTTGGGCAGATGCTCCTGGCGATGCTGCTCGGGCTGCTGGCGATCCTGGCGATCCGCTTTGTCTGGGTGCTGGTGATCCGCCGCAACGTCGCCATCGCTTCGGCTAAAGACAAACTTGTGGAGGATGACGCGGCAACCTCAGCCAGGGAGGCGCCGATGAATGCTTGTGCGCCAGATTCCGAGTCAATTCGCCCCAGGTCTGTTTGGGGAAACGACGCCACTACTTGCGGTAATGGCGTTGTTTGCCCGGACAGGGCTGGGGCAAATTGGCCGGAAGATGGCCGTGCAATGATTCATCGGCGCCTCCCTAGGCAGGCCGTCGTGCTTAACGAAGCCGGCGAAGCGCTGGGAGCCGCTGCCTCGCCGCAAGCCGACAAGCCGTTGAGAGCTGCCGCCCTGCCAGAGGCCGACGACCCGCTGGGAGCCAGCTCACCGTTGGAATCCGACAACCTGCTGGAAGCCGACGATCCCCTGGATGCCGACGACTCGCTGGAGGCCGACGGCCTGCCGGCGGAGCGGCGCGTGACCATCGACCTGAACAGCCTCGAGGAGCGCATCGCCGCGCACTTCGAGCGCTCCGACAAGGCCCAGGGCAAGGCCCGCGCCGCTCGCGTTCAGGCCCGCCTGCAGGCCCGCGCCGCCGCCCGCGCTGCCGCCGCCGAGGAGCGGGGCTGTCCCGGCTATCGGCGCGCGCATCTGCACGACGCCCTGCTGATGTCCCTGATGGGCGTTAAGGGTGCCATCACGCTGGCGCTGCTGCTTACCGCACCCCTGCTGCTGCCGGACGGCTCGCCCTTCCCGGAGCGCAACCTGCTGCTCTTTTTGGCCTCCGGGATCATCGTCCTCTCATTGGTGCTGGCAAACTTTCTGGTGCCGCTGATCGCGCCACGTCACGAGCAGGAGCCCACCGCCGATGATGAGCTGCGGGCGATCTCCACCATCTATCGCAGTGTGATTCGCGATATCAGCGAACACGCCACGCCAAAAAGCCGCTCCGCCGCCGATACGGTGATCCGCCAATACGACAACCGCCTGCGACGGCTGCTGCGAGATAACGCCGTCTTTAATCCAGAAGAAGAAGAACTGCGGCGCCGTATTGTAAACTGGTCACGCGAGCACACCCTGGAGCTGGTCAGCCAGGGCCAGGTCTCGTTTATGGTGGGGATCGTCTACTTCTATCAGATGGGCCGCCTGCTCGGCCACATCGAGCACCATGGCGAGAAGCGTTGGATGCTGCTGGACATCCTCAGGCAGGCGGCTCGCCAGTTGCGGGCACGGCGACGCTGGCGGCGCGAGCACCCCGGCGCGCAGAAGCCGCCCCGACGTCCGATGCGCGTGGCGCTGATCGAGCTGCAAAACGAGAACTACCGGATGGCCCTGCGCCGCCTGGACAGATTGATGGCCGAGCCAGACGCACCGATTGCGGCGATCAACCTGATGGCTGGCGACCTGCGCCGGCGTCGCGACCGCTTAAGGGATGCCGAGCGACCGCTGCAAGCGCTTTCCCGCGAGAAGTTCGCCGACTTTCAGCTCTCGGTGCTCGATATTGAAACCCGGGCCCTGCACTACGAACGCGAGGCCATCGAGCGCCAACGCAAGGCCGGCCGCATCTCCCGCGAGACCGCCCGCCATCTGCGCGATAACGTGTCAATCATGGAGATTGACATCGAACAGCAGCTGGAGTAGGAAAGCGGCGGCAGGGCAGGAACGGGGGCGCAAGGCCGAAAGGAGCATACCCCGTGTCCCCGTTTTGCCATCGTCTGAACGGTAACGCCAGTTCGCCTCAGATCCGTTTGGGGAAGTGCCACCACTACTTGCGGCAATGGCGTTGCTCGCACAGGCGGAGTGTGGCCGTACAATGAGCAACCGGTACCCCTGGGCAATTAGAGCGCATTGTACGGCCTGTGTGAGGTCCTGGCTGCTAATTTTTTACGCTTGTGCGCCCGACTGCACTGTTTTTTAGAGTTATTGCTAAAAATTGACGCTTGTGTGCAGTCTATTTTGAATTGCTCGCCGTTGGCAGGAGAAATTCATCCGTTCGCCTCCAGAAACTGACCATATACACGCGATAACCTCTGCAAAACCTTGCAAAACCGGCTGATTTGGGCACACAACCGTAAATTTTTAGCAATAACTCCTGAAATCCCGACACGAGCCTGTGTTTCAGCCAGAAGGCGCCAAAACTGTGTAAGCCGGTGCCCAGGGAGGCACTGATTTATTCCCCTCGGGCGCACCGTCTGCACGAATCGTGCTATCCGACCCGCCGCGGCGGGTCGTACTGTTTGGTCGGGCCCTGGCATCAAAGCGTACACGCGCTTAAACGACGCTTCGTCTGCTTTGAACGTGACAGACTCGACGAGGCCTTGCTCGCGACACTGATGAAGGCGCTCGCCAGTGCGGGAGTGACGTGGAGGAGCGATATACTACCCCGCCAGGATCCGCAGCGCCTGCTCCCTGTCCAGCGTGCGCCAGTAGCATTTGGCGTAAAACTCGCGCACCACCTCCACCATATCAACATCATAGTAGCTGGGATAGAACAGATTGGCCAACCACTGGATGCCTAAAAAGCGGTTCAGCCCCGGAGGGTAGTCGCAAAACGCGAAGGGCAGAGACGGCATCGAGACCACGTTGCCGTCCTTTACGGCCCGTAAGTCCGCGTAGGCAGAGGCGGCAGTGATGAAGCCGTAGGCGTTGGCCATTCCATTAAAGCCATGGCTGTCAGCGGTGATGATGATGTCTGGATCCCAGTCCCGCAGCTTCTCAATCTCCACGGGTGTCATCACCTGGGTGCCGCTGACCTCGCCCAGCGGTGCCGCTGCATTAACGCCACGGGCGACCTTAAAGGCCAGCGAGTGCTGCGAGGCGTCGGTCTCGGTAAAAAGCCCCTCGGGGCCTTCGGCATAGTAATAACTGACTAGCTCGTGCTCGGGAACCGCCGCGACGGCGTCGGTCACGCGCTGGTATATCTCCTCGCAAAAGCTCGCCAGCCCCTCGGCCCTATCCTCCCTCCCCAGGCTTTTCCCCAACAGGCGGTAGGTATCGCCGATGACGTCAAACGAGCCGTCAATCAAAAACACGGGAATACCGGTCTGCTTCTCAAGCGCAAGCGCCTGCTCGATGTTCACATCGGTAAGGTCGGTGCCGGATATCGAGAAGATCACCTGCACCTTTCGGGTCTTGAGCATGTCCGTATTCACGCTGCCGCCCCGAGAAAGCGAGCCCATGTACTCAAGCGAGCCGGTCTCCTCCGGCAGGAACTCCAGCTGCTCGGGGTTAAACAGGATGCTTGTTCCCGCAAGCAGCTCCGGAGCCAGGGTAAAACAGAACACCTGAGCCAAAGGAGAGGTAAAGTAGATTGAGTTCAGCACCCCGGTCGCAGGCAGGCTGACCAGGCGGCCAACATCGTCTATCAACTCGCGTTTGCCGGTGATCAGCTCCGAGACCCGCGAGCAGCCAGACAGCGCCGACGCGCCGAGCAGGCCAGCGCCGGCGGTAGCTGCCAGGCCGACGAACTGCCGCCTGCTCAAGCCACGGGCGTGGCCAGGCCCTTGTTTTCGGCCTAAATTATCCATAAATTCTAGCATTATTTGTCCCCCCGCGTTTTATCAGGATCAGCCAGCGGTTCCTGCCTGATCCTCTCGGACAGCTCGATCAATTCCGATTTTGAGGCCACGCCACACTTGCGGTAGGCATTGGTCAGGTGCCAGCGGATGGTGTTTTGGGAGATGGCCAGCCGCGCCTCCATGTTGGTGGCGGTACAGCCCTTCAGCATCAGAAGGATGATCTGCTGCTCCCGGGCGGTCAGTCCATAGGATTTAAAGGAGTTGAGCAGTTCGCTATCGCCTGAGCCTGTGCTCTTCTGTCCCTCTGCTGCCATGCCTGCGTCGTCGGTCTTCATCCCTCTCGTCGCGGCCTTAGCAGCCGCGGGCGCCAGGGCTTTCGCTTCGCTGACCGCCCCTGCGTCACAATTTGCCGCTTCCGTTGCGCTCGCATCAAGCTTTGCTGCGCGGGCCGCATCCGCATCGCCCACGACGGCGTTTACGGCTCCCTTTGCCGCCACCGGCTTTTGCAGGGGAGAGCTTGCGGGAACAGGCTCCGGCCTGAGATGGATAACGATACCCAAAAACAGTGAGATGCAGATAACAGCCAGGGCGATGGCCGACACAGCGGTTACGTTGCCGCTCGCGTAGCCCAGCGTTGCCTGCAGGAAGGCCCCCAGGCCCCTGGCCCAGAAAAACCCGGTGCCCAGAAGGGCGAACAGCCAGAAGGGATAGCCAGCTTTGCCGTGTTTGCCGGCAGTGGCCAAGGCGGCAAGTGAGATTAAGAAGAGGAGGTCAAAGGCTGCCGCCAGTGCCCCCAGGGCATAGCCGGTAAAGTCCTGCCCAATCAAAGCGCAGACCAGCCCCAAAACGAGGGCCACAAACGCAAGGAAGAAGATAATCAGCTGCCGGATTGGTGCGGTTATCCGCAGATTGCCTATGCCGATGATCAGCACGGCGACGATGGCGCAGACAGACAAGCGGGTAAGCTGAACAAAATGGAAGTCAAACATATAAGGGCTGTAGATGAACCCGCCAACAAATCCCGCAGCTATTGCACAGACCGGCAGGGCAACGCCAAGCAGGCCCGCGCTCGCGCCGAGCAGACCAGCCGCCGCGCCGGACAGACCCGCGGCTCCAGACAGATCCGCAGCCACAAACATCCCATCCGCCGCGCCGGGCCGGACGGATGCGCCCTCAGTCCGTTCGCGCGCCATGCGGGAGCCGCCGCCGTTGCCCTCGCCCCGTCCGCCATCGCCACCGTCGCCCCCGTCCCGCTCGTCGCCCTTGCTCCGCCCATCGCCACGCCCGCCTCCATCGCTGATAAGAAAGTACGCGGCCATCGGCAAAAGCATAAGTGAGAGCAGCGCCAGGCTGACGTGTGTGTAGTTGCGCAGATTGGCGGAGAAGCCAAACAGTGTGGCCAGAAAATAGATGATGATTCCAAAGGCCGAGACGGCAATCAATCCCGAAAGGCAGCATCGTAAGATGTCGCTTTCTGTCAGCCTCTGCAGGCGTTGCGCCCAGCCAACCAAAAGGAAGGCCGAGCAGGCGACCATCAAAGAAAACGCCGCAAGCCGCGCAGGGGAGCTGGTAAGGCTGATAAAGGCAAGGCTCGCGCCCGCCGCAAGAACCGACGCTGTTGCCAGCGCCTGGCTGGTGCGTATTCGGGCAATCCTCTGATGAAAGAGCAGCGAGAGAGCAAGCGCGAGCGCAAAAAACACTCCGATGCCCGCAAGCGAGTTAAAGACATCACTGGAGTCGCTCAGCGCCAGCTGCGGGAACTGCAACAGCCAGGCCGCAAACGCTCCAAAACTCAGCGCCAGTGCATAGCGCCGCTGCCTCTGCTTTGGCGACACGGCGCTACTCAGACTTCGGAGCAACCCCGACCCGCCGCGCTGTGTTAATGAGTCCTGCACCAAGCACCCTTCTACGCCCGCAATTCTCAGGTCATGCGCCTATTCTACATTTTTCTGGTTGAGAATAAAAGGCATGAACGGTCAATCTCAAAGGACGAGCGGTTATTCACCTGATTTTTCTCTATAAGTGAACGAGGATAAATGTAACGTTTCCCCTGATAGACGCAAAACCCACAGGTTTTCTCTGGGTGTGCGGGCGCGCCGTGCAGGAGTATCATCACTGACCATAGCTAAGAATAATTAGATTGGTAGTTGATGAAAACGCTCGGCCCGATGAAAACGCTCCGCCTGATATGCGTCGCTCTTCTCTGTCTGATAATGACGGGTCCGGGTATTGCCCATGCCCAGACCCTCGCCAGCCCTAATGTCACGGCGCCGCTGTCCGAGGATGGCGAACAGCCAGGCGGCAGCGGCGACGCGGACGACACGGGGGCCGGCGACACAGCGGACGACACGGGCGATGCGGGGGATGGCGACACGGCGGACGACACGGGCGATGCGGACGACACCGGGGGCAGCAACACCGGCGACACAGGCGGCAACAGCGGCACCAACAATCAGGATCCCGACCCGCCGCCCCTGTCCCTTTACGAACTGGAGCTCTCGGCCCGCAGCACCGATTCCTTTGGCAGCTGGGGCGGCGAGTTGCCCAGCACCATGGAGGGCAACGGCTACCGGCTGGTCGGCGGCATCGGTCAGCGCGGCGGCCAGATACGCCTGCTGCTCTGCGCCACCTTGAGTAATGGCCGTCTCTACTGGCAAAACCAGCCGGACTGGCCCAGTTCGGTAATCGGTGTCATCAATTGGCAATCGAGCGACCCCGGCGTCGCCTCCGTGAACACCCAGGGTGTTGTCACCGCGCTCGCCGACGGTGACGTGACCATCACGGCCAGCGCCCAGGGCAAAAGCGCCGAGTTCTACATCCGCGTCTTTGGTCAGGCTGGCGCCTATGTGACCGCAGCCCAGATATGCTACGAGGACGGCGAGGAATACGGCACCACCTATGTGGAGTACGACACGATAGACGGCAGCTCAACACAGTTCTATCTGCGCGTGTACTACTCGGATGGCACCACCGAGTGCAACGCTCCGAGTGCCGAGGACTTCAAAACCATCACCGCGACGCACGCCTGGTCGCTTTCAACCGCGGAGCTGGGC
This sequence comes from Coriobacteriales bacterium, assembly GCA_031276475.1. Lineage (GTDB taxonomy): Bacteria > Actinomycetota > Coriobacteriia > Coriobacteriales > UBA8131 > JAISMZ01. The sequence continues at coordinate 1,215 of JAISMZ010000295.1, read as the reverse complement.
TACATCAATGCCGCGACCGGTAACTTCATACCTCAGCGCGACGGACAGGCCCGAATATATGCGACCGTTACGGGCGGTGACCCTGCAATCAGTGGCGGGCAGGTTGTTGATACGGTGTACGTCAGCGTTAACACGGGCGAGTCTGAGGACGGCAACATGCCTTCAAGCAACCTGACGATACGGGTCGTCTGGCAGGAGGACGAGGCGATAGAGGCCCGGGAGCCGGTGAGCCTTACCGTGGCCCAGCTTCAGGCCATCCAAAACGTCCAGCGCACCTACACGCTTACCCGCTCCAATCAAAAGCACGTGACGGACAGCGCTACGGGCATCGACCTTGCCGAGCTGCTCGCAAGCCAAAATATTGCTGTGGAGGATATCGCGCACTTCCGCCTCGCGGCCAACGACGGTGCCAACCCTGGTGCCATCGCTGCCGACTTTTTGTTTGGCCACGCGCGCTACTACTTTCCGCTGATCGAGTGGGGGTCGACCAACGAGGCGGTCGCCGTGCCCGCGATGCTGGCCTACGCGGACAGCTGGCACGACGGCGGCTCTCCTGACGAGGACTATAGCTCCCTTAACTCCGGCACCTGCCTGCGCCTGCTCTTTGGCTCCACGGGGCTTGCCGATGACTCAACGAGCTGGTCGATCAAATACATTCACACGCTGACCGTCGTCTTAAACGGCGGGCCGCCCTACGAGCCAGGTGACGACGACGGCACGGGCAACGGCGAGGGCGAGGGGCCGGGCAACGGCGAGGACGACACGGGTGACAAAGACGATGGCGAGGACGGCGACGGCGACAAAGACGATGGCCAGGACGGCGCGGGCAAGGCCGCAGACGACAACAGCGCCAACGAGGCCGGCAGCAATCAGGACGAGCAGGAAAGCGACGACCCAGCAGCGCCAACAGGCGACGATGACAGCGGCAATCGCGACCCCGCCCGCCAGGAGTCGCCCAATGCCTCCGAGCAACTGTCCCAACAGGATAGCCTGAGCGGCGTGGCGCTGCACGAGTTGGCCGGCCAGCAAGACCAACAGCAGGCCGCGGCCGGCCCCTCCGGCCCCTCCGAGCAGCTGGTGGATCCCTCGGTGCCCCTGGCGTCACTTGCGGCAGCGGGCGCACCTTTACCAGGCGGCTCGCGCTGGCAGGTGTTTGAGATGATGAACAAATTACAGACCGAGACCGAGGCCCTGAGCCTGAACAACCCTCTGGAG
>JAISMZ010000141.1 GCA_031276475.1 Coriobacteriales bacterium | reverse complement strand
GGCGGTGATGACCAAATATCCGCAGGTGCTGCTAAACGTTAAAGATCTGGATAAGGACGCCCTCCAGGGTGCCGCGTCCGTCTGGGAGGCCAAGGCCAAAGCCGAAGCCGAGCTTCAGGACTGCGGTGGTGGCCGCGTACTGCTGCGTGCCTCGGGCACCGAGCCGGTGGTGCGGGTGATGGTGGAGGCGACCAGTGAGGCGCAGGCCAACGCGATTGCCGCCGACCTGGCGGCGGAGGTTGCCGCAGCGCTGGGGCGCAATGACTGATCGGCCCTCCCTGAGCTAAAAACAGCAACGAGGCCCTGGCGGCGGGTTTCCGCCGCCAGGGCCTCGTTGTGGCATCGCGCGGGTCGTGAACAGCGGCCCGGGGCGTCCTCCTCCACAACTATTCGCTGCGCAGGGCCTCTACGGGATCTCTGCGCGAGGCGGCTGATGAGGGTAACAGGCCGGCCAGCAGACAGAGTGCCATGCTGACGAGCACCAGGAACAGGGCTGGCTGCCAGGGCAGGATGGCGATGTTGGGGACGTCTGTCAGCGCCAAGACGATGAAGTTGGCAGGGATGCTCAAGGCGAGTGTGATGCCGATTCCTAAGGCACCGGCGACGAGACCAACTATCAGTGTCTCGGCGTTAAAGACGTTGGCGATGTTGCCTTTGGATGCGCCCATCGCACGCAGGATGCCGATCTCCTTTTTACGCTCCAGCACAGAGATGTAGGTGATCACGCCGATCATGATTGAGGAGACGACCAGTGAGATGGTCACGAAGGCAATAAGCATCGTTGATATCATGTCGATGATCGTTGTTACCGAGGCCATCAGCGTGCCGACGATGTCAGTGTAGGTGATCACCCGGTCGTCGGCGCCCTCGTCCTTCATACGCTCGTTGTAGTTATCCAGTATCGTTAGAACCCGTTCTTTGCTCTCGAAGTCAATCGGGAAGATGTCGATGCTCGAAGGTTCGCTAAAAGAGGCGTAGCCGAGCTTTTGCATATTGTTGTCGTAGCTGCTGTCCTGGGTGCCCATCGCGCTGAGCATAATTCGCGTCAGCTCTTCCTGGGTCAGATTGAGCTGAAAAGCCTCCATGAATATCTGCTGGTCAAAGCTCATGGCGCTGGGCAGACTGGTGGCCAGCGAGGTCATCGCCCGGGTCATCGCGCTGCTTACCTGAGCCTGCATGGCCTGCATCATCACCTGCATATAGGCCTGCATGTAGGTGGTCACCGCCGATTGGATGTAGTTTCCCAGGGACTTTTGGATCTCGCCCTGCACCTGGTTGATATCAATCGCCTGGTTTAAGATGGCGGCAATCTGGATCTGCACGGTGGGTACCTGGACGTAGGCTAAAAAGCCGGCGGAGAAGGCGTTGGGGTCGGTGACGTTGATGCCGTTTGCCGGGTCGCTTGCCCACGCGAAGTAGCTGCTCATTATCTGCGACATGGCTGCGGCTACCTTGGCGTTGTCCACCTCGATGTCGGTGTCTGCCAGCAGCGCCGCCAGATCCATCTGCGGCATATCAAATTGCGGCAGCGCGTTGGGGTCGATGTCCAGCGAGCCGAGGCCCTGCAGCGCAGAAGGGTCAAGGGCCAGGGCCGACTGGTCAACGCCAAAAGCTCCCGATATCTTTTCCTCATCTACCGAGAAAAGGCTCGAAAGATCCATCTGTGAGTTCTTTGCCTCATCGTTCAGTTCGTCAAAGGTCTTGCCGGAGAAGACATCGTTTTTGGGCTTTTCCATCTGGGCTTTGACGATGGCGGATTCGGCGGCGTCTTCCATCAGCTCGCTGGTCAGCGACGCCGGGTAATAGATCAGTGGTGAGAGCATGGTCACCGAGGCCTCCGGTTTGGATTGGAGAACCCCAACGATGCGCAGTTCGCGGCCCTCCTCCACCAGCTTCCGCATGTAATCCTTGTCGTCACGCATGTCCTTCCAGATGTTGAACTCGCTGTCGTATTGGTAGTAGCGGCTGGCCTCCACCAGTTTGAAGCGCACGTCGAGGATGTCTTCGAAGGGGACGTCCAGGCGCTCATCGGGGGTGACGACGTTCTCCTCGTCTGCGAACTTATCAACCATATCGGCCAACTCATCGGGGTCGCGCAGGCCCATCATGTAAAGCACGAGGTCGCTGATGCCTCCCATCGGGTTAAGCACCAATATCAGCTCATCGGAGCTTTCTGGCAGATGGCCGGCGACGATGTCGTATTGTTCGATGTAGAGCGAGGGGTCATCTATCAATTCCGAAAATACATCGGTACTCATCGACATGCTCATCAGCGAGCTGCTGGCACCTCCACCGCCCAAGCCGAGCCTGGCAAAGGAGCGATTGGGGTTTACCTGACGCGTGTCGTCGGTGGTCTCGGCGGCAAATATCTGCGGAGTCACGTTATAACTGTAGTGGATGCTGTTAACGTATTCGCCGATGCCGTCGCCATCCTCATCCAAAAAGGTTTTCAGGGAGCGCAGGTCGTTGTTCTTCACGCTGTTAAACATCGTGGTGAGCATTCGCGTCTCGCGGGCTGAGGTGGGCTTTTCGGTCTCGTCGGGTTCTTTGCTGGCATTGATTATCTTGGCCAGCGGATCGTCCTCATCCGCATCTTTGTTGGCGGAGGTACTGGAGCCTTCCGCGCCGGCCGCATCACCGTCCCCTTCACCGCCCTCGTCATTTTCGCTGCCGGCCGATGACATCACCAGCATCGAGGTCAGATCCATGCCCTGCTTGTTGATCGAGAGGGGATAGATGGAAAGCGTTTCCTCCTCCACAGTTTTAATGTAGTTATTCACGCCGGTGGCCAAAGCCAGGATCGCTGCGATGCCGATGATGCCGATGGAGCCGGCAAAGGAGGTCATCAGGGTGCGGCCCTTTTTGGTCATCAGGTTGTTAAAGGACAGCGCCAGGGCTGTGAAAAACGACATCTTGGTGCGCCGTGGCTGCTTCTTGGCGGCGGGCGCGGCCTCGGCAGCAGGGTCGTAGGGGTTGGAGTCGGAGACCACCTGGCCGTCACGCAGGTTGACTATTCGGTTTGCGTAGTGCTCTGCCAGCTCCGGGTTGTGGGTGACCATCACCACCAGGCGGTCGGCGGCGATCTTTACCAGCAGATCCATGATCTGGACGCTGGTCTTGGAGTCCAGGGCGCCCGTTGGCTCGTCGGCGAGGAGGATCTCGGGGTCGTTGATCAGGGCGCGGGCCACGGCGACGCGCTGCATCTGGCCGCCGGAGAGCTGGGTCGGCTTCTTGTTGATGTGCTCCTCCAGCCCGACCTCCGCCAGCGCCTGGCGGGCCCGCTCGCGACGCTCGGTGCGCGAGACCCCAGAAAGCGTCAGCGCCAGCTCGACGTTGACCAGCACCGTCTGGTGGGGGATCAGGTTATAGCTCTGAAAGACGAAGCCAATGCGGTTATTGCGATAGGTGTCCCAGTCACGGTCGCGGTACTGGCGCGTGGAGGTGCCGTCGATGACCAGGTCGCCCGTGTCGTAGTGATCCAACCCGCCAACGATGTTCAGCATCGTGGTCTTGCCAGAACCCGACGGTCCCAGTATCGCTACGAACTCGTTGTCGCGAAAGGCAATGGAGACGCCATCTAAGGCGATCTGCTCAAATCCTGCGACGTGGTAGGTCTTACGGATGTCGGTAAGTTGCAGCATCGTCACTCAGCCCCTTTCGCGTTTTGCGCGAAGCTGGCAAAGGCATTGGCCTGGGACATGAAGCCGTCGGCCAGCTTGCTGAAGACATCGGTTTTGATTAGACCGATGGCCCCGTACTCGGTAACGCCCACCACCACGAAGCGCTCACCGATCTCGAGGTTGAACTCCTTGCGGGCCTCGGCGGGAATCACCAGCTGGCCGCGTTCGCTGAGCGTTGCTGTTCCGTAGATCTGCCAGCGCGGCTGCTCGTAGGCGGGGGCTTCGGTGTCGGTGGCGGCAGCGGCGGCGGCAGTGTCGGCAGTGGCAGCGGTGTCGGCAGCGGCTGTCTTGGCGCTGGCGATGGGCGCGGCGGCTTTGGTTGCGGCGGCGGCCTCTTCCTGTTTCTTAGGCATTGCCGGTACATCCCTTCGGTAGTAAGGCGATGGCAAACGGCACTGCGTCGGCGACACAGCCGTTTGCGAAACATCAAAGACAATTACGTCAATATCCAACTTATCATATTTTTCATACCCAGCATGCAACAAGAGGGTAACAGATAGGGCTTGCCTGTAACCGTGACTGTTTTTCGCGGTAATGATAGAATATCCACTCGTGCCCTCGTAGCTCAGGGGATAGAGCACAGCTCTCCTAAAGCTGGTGTCGGCCGTTCGAATCGGCCCGAGGGCACCATTCAACAACGGTGCGTTGCGGAGGTGCGGTTGCGCTGGGTGCCATGACAAGAGGCCGCCGGTGGCGCGGCGGGTGCCGCCGCAAGGGTGTCGCAGTTGTTGCGAGCCGCCGCCGCAAGGGTGTCGCAGTTATTGCGAGCCGCCGCCGCTGCACCGCTGCGTCCGCCGCAAGCCGCTGCCAAAGTGAGGACTGCGCAATGCGTTTATACGATCCGGAATTCAAGGGCAAACGGAAGCACTTCCTGCTGCAATCGTTGGCAGGCACTGCGGCCGTCGTCTTACTGATGCAGCTCCAGACCCTCGTTGCCTCCGATGTCGTTTTGGCCTCCATCGGTGCGACGATCTTCATCGCGGTCGCAACGCCACAGGCTCCCACCTCCAAGCCCCGTTTCTTTGTTGGCGGTTATCTGGCCGGCGTCCTCTCCGGAGGCGTGGGCGCACTGCTGCGCGACTTTGTTCCCGAGCTCCCCACCGCCCTCGTTGCCGGCATCGCTGTGGGCCTGTGCGTTTTAGCAATGGTAGTCTTCAGCGTGGAGCATCCCCCGGCAGCGGCACTGGCGCTCGGTCTGGCTCTGACCCCACACACCCTGTTGGCCATCAGTTTGGCGCTGGCCTGCGTGACGATAATCGCCGTCCTCCTCCACATCTTTCGCCCGCTGATGCGCAATCTGCTGTAGCGAGCGGGGAGAGGCGGGTCACTGCCTGGCTCTACTCCGATAGTATTCTCAATGTGTCTTGTCCAGCAAGCCTTCTAGCTGCTGCAAGCTTAAGCCAGGCGGCATGGTTTGTCTCGGATAAGGCCGCAGCAATACTTCTCAAGCGCCTTTTATCCGATCGATGCAGGCGCTCAAGCTCAGCATTGTTCACACAAAAGCTCCTTTAATTTGGCCAATGCCACGCTGCGTTTCCGGGTGTCGGCTGACGCCGCCAGGTCTGCCAAGGCGACGGCTTTGGGCATTTGCCTCAGAGCCGACAAAGAGATTGGTGCGCTCTCTGTCAAATGGAGCACGGCATTGGCATCTGCATCTTCGGCAAGGTGGTATTGCTATACGCCATCGCCTCTCTTCACGCCAAGATCGGGAGCCAGCCCAGTGTTCCGGCACAGTGCCCCAACAGCTCCCGCCTCCACCGTTCATCCCGTTGTTTGTGCCTTTCCCTGTATGCTACTGCCGCAATAACACTTCGCATTGGCCTTTCGCGCCGATGGGCAGTGCCTTGGCAGCTTTATTTGCGTGAGCGCCAACTTTACCATAGTACAATGCCCTTGGATGTACCCGTCCTGAAAAAGGAGGCGACGTGGAGATCATTGGCTTTTTGGTTATTTTCCCATTGCTGACAGCGGCATCGTTGTTGGTGGTACGTTCTGAGCGAGCGCGTACGGCCATCGTCGTTGCGGCCGCTGCCATTATCATGGTGGCCTCATTGGCCCTGGCAGTGCTCTACCTTCCCGCTGAACCGGTGTTCTTCAGCCTCAATGCTGTCCTTGGCGGTGATAGTGCGGGAGCCACCGACGCCGCCAGCGCAGCAGCCAGCACCGCTGCCAGCCACAGCGCGGCCCTCGCTCCGGCCACCCTCGTGACCTGGTTCTTGACGGCGGTAAGTGCGCTGATCTGCCTCTATATCATCGTTAAGGCGGCACGTGCCAACAAGCCTTTCGCCCTCTTCCTGGCCGGTCTGCAACTGGTGTTGGTGTTGGTGTTGGAGTTTGGGGTGGGTCATGAGGTAGCCATCAGCTACGACCTCTACATCGACCGCTTCTCGGTAATCATGGCTCTGATAATCGGTATCATCGGCTCCGGCATCTGCATCTACGCGCTTGGCTATATGCGCGACTTTCAACATCACGCCGAGGCTCATCCGGCCCGGCCCGTGCCCGGCAGCCCTGACGCGCCCGCCCTCGCCACCGCAGCTGCAGGCACGCCCGCCGCCCCCGCCCGCCCTCAGGATCGCCGCCCCCTCTTCTTCGCTTTGATGTTCCTCTTTCTCTCGGCGATGTTCCTGATCGTCTTTGCCAACAACCTCAGCTGGCTGCTCAGCGGCTGGGAGGTAACCACGGTCTGCTCATTTGCGCTGATTGGCTACACGCGCACGCGCGAGGCCAGCGACAACGCTTTTCGCCAGATCGTGATGAATCTCGCCGGCGGCCTGGCTTTCTGTGTAGGCCTGATCATCCTCGTGGGCAGCGCCGGCGTCCTGGAGCTGGACAAGCTGATCGCCATCGGCTCAACCGCGGAGGGCCTGCCGCTTGTGGCCCTGCCGGTGATGCTCGTCGCCTTTGCGGGCTTTACCAAGGCGGCCCAGATGCCCTTTCAGTCCTGGCTGCTCGGTGCGATGGTCGCACCCACGCCAACCAGCGCCCTGCTCCATTCCTCTACGATGGTTAAAGCCGGCGTCTTCATCCTGATAAAACTGGCGCCGACCTTTGGCTGGAACGCCAGCGGCATGACGGTGGTGCTGGTTGGCGGCCTGACCTTTTTGTTCTGCTCGGGACTGGCCATCTCGCAAAGCAACGCCAAGCGGGTGCTGGCCTACTCAACCGTCGCCAACCTCGGCCTGATTGTCGCCTGTGCGGGCGTGGGCACGCCGGAGGCGGTCTGGGCGGCAATTTTCCTGTTGCTCTTTCACGCCGCCGCCAAGTCGCTGCTCTTTTGCTGTGTGGGCACCGCCGAGCACCACATCGGCAGCCGCGACATCGAGGACATGGATCAGCTCTTCGTGCGGATGCCGCGCCTGGCTCTGCTGATGGCCCTGGGGATGCTGGCGATGTTCATCGCTCCGTTTGGCATGCTCGTCTCCAAATGGGCGACCATCGTCTCGCTGGTGGATACCGGCAACATCACCCTGCTGTTCATCCTCGCCTTTGGATCGGCGCTGACCTTTATGTTTTGGGCCAAATGGTTGGGCAAGGTACTCGCCGTCGCTCAGGGCGGGGCTAATCTGGAGAAGACCGTCCATCCCAGCGAGTGGTTTGCGTTGGCCCTGATGGCGGTGCTTTCCGTGGGCTGCTCGCTGGGATTTCCCTGGCTGTCGCAGCTGGTGGTAGAGCCGTATCTGGGCGGTGTTGCGGCGGCGCTGGGCGATGCGGCGCCGATAACCGCTGCCGCGCTCGCAGCCGCAGCTGGCGACGCCAGCGCCACAATCGGCTCTCCAGCAACTAACTCCGCCTGGTCGCCAACGGCCGACTTTGCCGCGATCAGCTTTGATAACCTGCTGATCATGGCGCTGCTCGCGGCGGTTTTGCTGCTGGTGTTGCTGTTCGTACTTTTGCAGTCGCGTCGCACCACCGGCAATGACACGGTCTATCTTTCCGGCGTCGGCCGCGACTTTGAGAAGCGCGATTTCATCAACTCCCTATCCGGCACCAGCAGCGCCGAGCAACGCAACTGGTATATGCAGGCATGGTTTGGCGAGTCCGTGCTGACGCCGGTTGCCAACATCGTCTGCATTGCGATTGTGATCATCGGCTTTGCGCTTGTCTACCTGGGAATTGGAGGTGTGCTGTGAGCCTGCTGAGCTTTTTTGTGGCGCTCGTCGCCTTTGTTGTACTGGCCCCGGTGGCGGGGTGCCTGCTGGCCGGCGCAGACCGCGTGATCAGCGCTCGGCTGCAGGGGCGAGTCGGCCCGCCACTGCTTCAGCCCTGGCACGACGTGCGCAAGCTGATGGCCAAGGAGGATCGCGCGCTTAACGGCTTCATCGGCTTTTACGTGCTGCTGGCCCTGCTCTTTGCCATCCTGGCCGGCGCCTTCTTCTTTGCCGGCGGCAACTTCTTGCTGGTGGTCTTCGTGCTCACGCTCTCCACGCTGTTTTTCATCGTCGCCGCCTTCTCGGCACGCAGTCCCTATGCCGAGATTGGTGCCGAGCGCGAGATCATCCAGGTGGCCAGCTACGAGCCGATGGTGATCCTGCTGACGGTATCCTTCTTTCTGGCCACCGGCAGCTTTGACATCTCGGCGGTGCTCAGCCGCTCCGTGCCGCTCGTCGTCTCGCTGCCGCTGGTCTTTGTCGGCCTGCTGTTCATCCTAACCATTAAGCTGCGCAAGTCGCCCTTCGATCTCTCCTATTCGCACCACGCACATCAGGAGCTGGTCAAGGGCATCACCACCGAGATGAGCGGCCGCACCCTGGCGATGGTCGAGGTCATGCACTGGTACGAGAACATCCTCTTTTTGGGCTGGGTGGCGCTCTTCTTTGCCTGGGCCAGCCCCGTGGCCATCCCCGTGGCGCTCGTCGCGGTGCTGCTGGTCTATTTCCTCGAGATTCTGATAGACAATAACTTTGCCCGGGTCAAATGGCAGGCGATGTTCACCTGGTCGTGGGTCGTCACCTTTGCCTGCTGTCTGATCAACGCTTTCGTCCTGATCGTATTCTTTTAGGGAGGCGCCATGTCGTCAACCATAAAATCCCCCTGGCTGATCCACTACGATGCCTCCAGCTGCAACGGCTGCGACATCGAGGTCCTGGCCTGCCTGACGCCGCTCTACGACGTCGAGCGCTTTGGCATCATCAACACCGGCAACCCCAAGCACGCCGACATCTTCCTGGTCACCGGCTCGGTAAACGAGCGCAACGCCGGCGTCCTCCAGCAGATATACAGCCA
>JAISMZ010000134.1 GCA_031276475.1 Coriobacteriales bacterium | reverse complement strand
TGTTGTACATCTCGGCGGCGCGGGTGCCGATGCCGCTGATGATCAGCGGGGTACGCGCCTCGTCTATCAGTATCGAGTCCACCTCGTCAACGATGGCAAAGGCGTGGCCGCGCTGAACGCGGTCGCCAGGGCGGCTGACCATGTTGTCGCGCAGGTAGTCAAAGCCGAACTCGGAGTTGGTGCCGTAGGTGACATCGGCCTGATAGGCCGGCAGCTTGCTCGCGGGACGGGTGTTGGCCTGGATCAGCCCGACCTCCAGGCCTAAGAAGCGATAGAGCCTGCCCATCCACTCGCTGTCGCGCTTGGCCAGGTAGTCGTTGACGGTTACCACGTGTACACCGGTTGCCGGTATGGCGTTGAGATAGCCGGCCAGGGTGGAGACCAGCGTCTTGCCCTCACCGGTCTTCATCTCGGCGATCTGGCCGCTATTCAAGGCCATGCCACCTATCAGCTGCACGTCAAAGTGGCGCATCTTGAGGGTTCGCACCGAGGCCTCGCGGACCGTGGCAAAGGCTTCGGGCAGCAGTTCGTCGAGGCTCTTACCGGCCTCGTGCTGCTCGCGAAAGCGCTGCGTCTGGGCGCGCAGATCGTCGTCACTGAGGGCGGCGACGTCCTCCTCCAAAGCGTTTATCTCTGTGACTATTGCTTCAAACTTCTTGAGTTGTTTGCCTTCGCCGGCGCTGAGAAGCCTGCTGAAGAATCCGGCCATCGGTCATCCTTCGCTTACACGGTCATCGGTTCGTTTTTTTCTGTTGTTATCACTGTACCACAGTGACTGGCGTTGCGGTCGGATTTGCCGCCGCCGTAGCTCATCTGACACAGATGGAGCGGCATCTTTGGGGTGGTGGCGGGCGAGCTCAGGGCAGATAGGCCACAAAATGGCGCACAATGATAAAATCGGCGCCTCCCTAGCCGCTGTCCATCAAAAGATCCTGATAGAGGTTCATGGTCAGCTGCGAAGGCAGGATGCCCAGCTCCTCGGAAAGAAAGGCTTTGCAGGCAAAGAAGGTCTGCATCGCCGAGGTGCGCCGGCCAGCCTTTATCTGGGCGTCCATCAGCGTGCGATAGACCTCCTCTTTGGAAGTATCCGTCTCATAGGCCTTCCGGGCCATCCACAGCGCCGTCACCTGATTGCCCGCAAATTCCGAGAGCCGGGCGGCCTCCATCAAAACGTCCACATATAGACTGCGCAGGCGCTCAGCCGAGGCCCGGATATGACGGTCAGAAAATTTGTCGAGAATAATGCCGCAACCATAGATTGCCTCCAGCTCCTGTGCCAAAGCGATACGCTGTTGTCCCTCACCGTCGCCAAACAGCACCTCGCGAGCTTTCTCCTCAAACAACGCCGTATCCACACTGACCAGGCGCTCATTGAGCTTGAGTACCCCCGCCTCACGCAGCAGATAGGGACATTCGCGCCCTGTGGTGGAGCTGAGGATACGGCCCAGGCGCGACCAGAGTACGTAGAGGTTCTCGTAGCCCCGGTTGCCCGCACGCTCGGGCCAGTAGCGCTCGACCAGCGTATCCTGGGCGATGCCGCGCCCATAGGCGAAAGCCAGATGGATCAGCAGCTGGCGGGCCCGTGACGACCTCAGCGCAGTGTGCTCGACAAACTGCTCACCGCGATAGACCTCCAGGCCACCAAAGAGGCGAATATGCAGCATCGGGACGGTATCTGTTGAGGCGCACCGAAAGGCCGCTCCCTTTTGCGCAGCTGGCTCGATTGTTGCTGCCTGCGTGGGCTCATGGGTATCAGCCGAGCGGGCCGGCACGTTGTCGCTGTCTGCGCTGGTTGGTTTGAGCAGATGACTCTCGGCAAAGGCCAGAACCTCGCTGGAACGATGGTGCTCGGCGCGCTCCAGCAGCAGGATTGAGACGCGGGTAACGATCTCCAGGGCTCGGCGGCGAACGGCATCTGTAGACAACTCCGTGCTGCAGGTGCCGTCAGACGCCGGCAGGCTCTGTCCGGGCAGGGACTCCTGGCGCACGTATTCCTCGAGCACCGCAATGATCTGCGTCTTTAGCAGGACGGGTGACGGCGCTTGCACCAGAAGTTCCCCGCCCGTATCAGAGCGTGTGAAAAAAGGGTGCAGAGCAGCGAGGTTGGCAGGGACATCCTCGTGTACGACGACGCCTGCAGCCGCTGCCTGCTCAACTGACAAACGGCTGGCAAGGATGGTCAGTAATGCAAAAATCCGCAGCTCCACAGGCAGTGAATCGCTGAGAAAGGCAGCCAGACTGCCACCGCGCTGCTCTTCACTGAAGTCGCGAATGCAGAGCAAATCCTGGCCACTGATGACGAAGCGATCCGACTGCAAGCGCTGATAACAGTCGTTTTGAGGCGTTGTAATTACCACGACCTGCCAGCCCTGCTCGATGAGTTCGTCCAAGTTGTTGGAGAAGCGCTCGGCCAATGACTCATCCAAAAGAGCAAGATCATCTATCACCAGCAGGCCACGCCCCTCAGCCGATGCCGGGCGGTGGCGCCGACCACAGGCGAGCAGGCCGTTGCGCGCTGAACTCGTAAGAAATTGTGGGTCGGTGGCATCCAACCACCGCGTTTGTGCTGCCTGATGATAGAGACCCGCGTAGAGTCGGGCAAAGCTGCTGCGACCCAGACGGCGCGAGGCAACTATGAAGCAGGGCACCTCGCGGTGCGCGTTGAGATTGCTCATCAGCTCGGCCATCTGCTGCAGCTGCTGGCGCGTCATCCGCTCCGACGAAAGACCCGATTTGTCAAGGAGATTTACTAATTTATTCATAATTGAATCTTCTAGCATATTTTTAGTTAAACTCGCTTCTTTGGACTTGCTCATACTGCTTACCTCTTTCTGTTTGGGGTTGAATCTGACGGCTGCCGCACGTTTGTTATCGCACTGTTACTGTCCCTCGTCTGCTGACCCGTACTCTGCCTCAGACCGGAGGGTCTTTTCTCTTGAATAATCCGTTCAAAAACCGCGCGTTGCCGTGTCTGAGCACTGCTCCAGATTCCCTGTGGCGAGTCAAGCGCCCCATGACTGTCAACGCAGCCCCAATAAGCGCGAAGGCTACCAGGATGTTGAGCAGATGCTCGTCCAGAACGGTTGCTGGCAGGCCTGGACCGCCCGCAAGCAGCGTGACGAGATCGGTCGGTGCAGGCGGTGCGGCCGAGACGACGAACGGTGCAATGACCGTGGTGGTCACATCATCAAAATCGTCATCGGTCAGTACCAGGTTGCGCGCGATGTGGGCGCTGGCGGAGCTGGCGATGCGGGCCGGGGGCCGCAGGGGTTGAGTGCAGGAGACCAGGTAGTAGGCGGGTGCCAGATCGGAAGCTGGCGGGTCAGTTACAGCTGTGGGGCCAAGTGCGTCGGCCGAATCAAGCCCGCGCAGAGCTACACTTCCCTGGTCTGACTGCTGTTGGGAGGCGGGGGCGTCACCATCGGGATCATCCTCCACCCCGTCACTGCCCAAGGCCTCATCTGGCGCAGAGCCCCAATCAAGACTGCTGTAGGGTTTTTCCGGGCGCGGCAGTTGCAGAAGTCTGATGGTTCCTTCGGCAGTTGAGAACCCAATTTCCACCGAGCCGTATTCATAGCGCACACCAGTAATATATTCATCGCTGAGCAGGCCAAGGTCTTCTACCAAAAATCGTTGGGTCTGATAACTGGGCAAATTTTCGGCCCAAAGCCGCCAACCGGTGGAGGGCCAGACCGGGCGGTGGCGCGGATTATTAACATTGTCGGGATTGGTGAGCATTGCGCTGGCGGTTGAGTAGAGGCTATTCGGATCGGTGAGATTCGTACGGAACCAAAGATTCATGCGCCCGTCGCTATCGCCTTTAACCACGGGCGTCCACAGTTCCAGCAGACGCACCTGGCCATCCGCAGAGCTTTCCATCGGATCGATGACCGTAAACTCATCGGCGCGAACGTTGGCGGTGGAACGAAATCCCAGGCGATACTGATAGGTTTCGTTACCTACATTATTCACCCGCAGATAATCGTCATCGTCGGTTTTAAAAGCTGCTGAGGTGATATTGATAGTGTCTTTATATACATCCACGCTCAGCTGAATGGACTCGTCCTCAAAAAGCTGCACTTCGTCAGTGCTTTGACGGTCGAGCCTGACAAAGCGTTTTGACGTCAAACCGAGCCTGGCCATCGTTTCCTCGTAGCTGGCATAACCGACATTCGGCCTGCTCTCTTTGAGCTGATAGTAACCATAGGGCAGGCCGTCAAGCAACGCCTTGCCGTTTTGATCGGTGACCACTTCTGCAACCAGTGACCAGGCAGGGTCATCGGCTGAAATGCTGCTCAGGTCGTCGAGGATGGTGCCCTCTTCAATAGTCACCGGATAGCGGTAAACTGAAAATTCGGTGTTGGCGACTGGTGCTTCACTGGCGATGTCACGCTTCTCGATTACAATAGCGCGTTTGGAAAAATTCTCCTTGGTCAATGTCAGCCAAAACCTCTCCGTCGCCTCATCAAAGGAGAAGCTGATATCACCCTCGGTAACCGCGGCCTCAAGGGCTGCCGCATACAGCTCTCGGGTAATTGTAAAGCTGTCCTGATAGGGCATACCAGCCTCGGCTGGATCTTGATACTCCTTTGGCCAGTCGATCTCTTTAAGCGTGTAACTGCCAAAGGCATCGATGATATAATCCGGGAAACTGACGATGCCGTCTGCGTCTGACTCAGCGGTTGCCAGCAGCGTGCCGTCGTCCGGATCATCGCGCCAGAGTTCAAAGGTCACGCCGGCTATGCCATTGCCGGTAACGGCATCCGTCTTGATGACCGAAGCGCTAAAACTGGAATAGTTCTCCTTTACCAGGGTAACCCAGAACTCACCACTGGCAGCATCCAGTGAATAGCTGAAGTCACCGTTGGTAACAGCGCCGGCTTTTACGTCGGCATAGAGCTGTTCGCTGATGGTAAAGCTATGCGTGGAGGGCAGCCCGCTGTGGGCGGGATCCATGTGGCTTTGCGGCCAGACTACCTCACGCAGCGTATAAGCACCCAGCGCGTCTATCACGCGATCGGGAAAGTAGACGTTGCCCTGCGCATCGGAAGTGGCCGTGCTCAGCCGTATCCCCGTATCAGGATCGCCCCGCCAGAGCTCAAAGCTCACGCCGGCTATGCCGTTGCCGGTGGCGGCATCCAGTTTTCGCACCGACGCGTTGAAGGATTGGTAGTTGGGGACTTTTGGAGGATTGAGGGTGACCACCTGCTGCAGCTGAGAATCCAGACCGATCTGTTGGATGGATGGCTCAACATAGCTGGGCAACAGATAACCCGGCGGTGCCTTGGTCTCGGCGATGACGAGGGTGCCGAGGGGGACGAGGGGGCGGCCGGTCTCAGGGTTTGTATAGAGAACATCTCCGTATGCAAAATTTAGCAAACTAAAGTAGGCTTCCCCGTTGCTATTCGTTCTGAACACCCAAGTTCGCGTCGGCGCACCTGAAGCCTCAGCTTCGGCGACACTGGAGTAATGGCCGTCCCAATAGCGCACCGTAAACTCCGCTCCAGCCAGGCTGGAACGATTGGCCAGGTCGCTGGCAGTCCCGGTTGATGCGTCTAGTTTCTGGACTATCATTAAAACCGGATCCCCCGCTGGCCTGTCAGTATGGTAGACGGTGATGACCTGATTCACCCTGTCTCTCAGATCGGCAATGATGATGGTCGCTGTATCCAGATAGTAGCCCTTTGGTGCCACCAGCTCCCTCAGGTAATAGCAGGCAAGCTCAAGATCGCCGCTTCGGGCATAGCCCGTGGCGTCAGTGGTAAGAATGCTCAGACAATTATGATCCCCTCGCGCATCGGCCTCGCTGGCGTAAATGCCGTATTGGGCGCCTTGCAGCGAATAGCAGTCGTTGCCATCGGTGACGCCCGGAATAGCGGAAGACTTATACAGCTCAAGTGAGGCCTTGCCCACGGCATAGCGCAGCTTGAAGCTGCCGTTGCCGAGATTTTGATAACCTGCCTTATTGCTTTCGCCATAAGGCAGAATACCGTATTGAGGAATATGGTAATTACACCACCACCAGCCGTCCTCAAAATAGGGTTCCCCCACTCTGTTGGCGGTAAACGTCCCCCAGGAGATCTTGCCTTCCGAACCGTAGGTCAGCTTGCCGTCGATCAGCACGCCATCCCACGACCACGGGCCTATGCCATCCGAGCAGATAGGATCGGAGAGCTCGACTATCGTGTAGCCGTCAACGGCGTAGTCTCCGTAGTGATCATAGCCCCATTCCTTTTCACAGGTGTCGAGCTTGAAGACCCCCGTTACTATAGAAGGCGGATCGGGCACGGTGGCAAGGGGAGAAAAGTGGCCGGCGCCAGCAGCAGGAGGTCTGTCCTGAAGTATCCTCTCCGCCAGATCCAGCCACCGCTCGTACAGGACGGCAAGCTCTTCATCGGATAGATCGGCAATCACGTACTTGCCGTTTTCCTGCGCCATCTGCATCTGCTCTTTAAAAGTCAGGTCAAAAGCGGCAGAGGGCAAATCGTAGGCATCGAGGCGGGGATCGGTGCTGGCGGGCGTCCTGGCGGAATACGGCTCAGCAGCCGGCTCTGCGGCAGTTGCATCATCTTGGGCGGTGGGCTCAGAAGCATCCGCTTTCTCAGCTTCGTCCAAGGCCTCTGGCAACGGAGAAGCCTCGGTGGCTTCCTGTGCTGGTTCCATCTCCGGTGCAGGCTCCGCCTCCGTTGCAGGCTCCGCCTCCGTTGCCGGTGGCGGCTCAACCTCATCGGCAAGCGAGACGCCGGCGTGACTGGTAAGCCAGATTCCCAC
>JAISMZ010000119.1 GCA_031276475.1 Coriobacteriales bacterium | reverse complement strand
GCCGACCAGGGCATCGCGACCTCGCTGGTTGACGCCTCCAAGCTCGACGAGATAAGCGCCGCCATCAGGCCCAACACCAAGCTGATCTTCATCGAGACCATCGGCAACCCCAACGCCACCATCGTAGACATCGAGGCCATCGCCCAGATAGCGCACGCGGCCGGCATCCCGCTGATCGTTGACAACACCTTTGCCACGCCCTATCTGGTGCGCCCCTTTGAGTATGGCGCCGACATCGTCGTGCACTCGGCAACCAAGTTCATCGGCGGCCATGGCACCTCTATCGGCGGCGTGATAGTTGACGGCGGCCACTTTGACTGGGCTCAAAACGACAAGTTCCCCGGTCTCTCCCAGCCCCACGGCGGCTACCACGGCGTCGTCTTTACCGACGCGGTGGGCGCAATCGCCTACATCATTAAGGCTCGCGTCACCTTGCTGCGCGACACCGGCTCGGCTCTGGCCCCGCTCAACGCCTTCCTCTTCTTGCAGGGGCTGGAGACACTCAGCCTGCGCGTCGAGCGCCACGTGGAGAACACCTTAAAGGTCGTCGAGTACCTGCAAAGCAACCCCAAGGTAAAAACTGTCAACCACCCCAGCCTGCCGGGGCATCGCGACTATGCCAACTACCAGAAATACTTCCCCAACGGCGGCGCTTCAATCTTCACCTTTGAGCTTAACGGCACGACGGAGCAGGCTCGCAAGTTTACTGAAGACCTCGAGCTGTTCTCGCTTCTGGCCAACGTCGCCGACGTTAAATCGCTGGTCATCCATCCGGCCTCAACCACACACAGCCAACTCAGCGAGGCGGAGCTGCTCGACGCGGGAATCACGCCGTTTACCGTGCGCCTGTCCCTCGGCACCGAGAACATCAAGGACATCATCGCCGACCTCGAGCAGGGCTTCGCTAAGATTTAGTAAGTCGCCGCAAGGGGCTAAGACAGACCGAGTCGTGTCGACAGGGAACCGCCCCCTGTCGACGCCCAGAGACGTGGAGGAGACCGTGCCACAGTGGCGCGGGCTTCTCCACAGCTAAACGAAGCAAAAGAGAGGACGCAGACCCATGCCGATCAATGTGCCAGACGGACTGCCGGCCATCGAGACGCTCAGCCGGGAGAACATCTTTCTGATGCCCGAGCGGCGTGCCGCGGCCCAGGACATCCGGCCTTTGGAGATCGCCGTCTTAAATCTGATGCCCACCAAGATAGACACCGAGACGCAGCTCGTCCGCCTGCTTTCCAACTCCTCACTGCAACTGCACCTGACGCTGATCTCGATGAGCGGGCACGTCTCTAAAAACACCGACCTGACGCATATCAGCTCATTTTATATCAGCTCCGATGAGGCGCTGGAGCGGCGCTTTGACGGGCTGATCGTCACCGGCGCGCCGGTGGAGACGATGGACTTTGAGCAGGTGGATTACTGGAGCCGCCTAAGTGAGCTGTTTGAATGGTCGCGCCATCATGTGTACAGTACGCTGTTCATCTGTTGGGGCGTAAACGCGGCGCTGTGGCACTTCTACGGCATTAAGAAGCGGTTGATGGAGCAAAAACTCTCGGGGATCTACGAGCTGGAGCTCTACGACGGCGCCAGCCGGTTGCTACGTGGCTTTGACGACCGCTTCTGGATGCCGCAGTCGCGTTACGCCACGGTGTTGCCTGAGGATCTGGAGAACACCGGCATCAATCTGCTCGCCGGCTCCGAGCAGACCGGAGCCGTGGTCTTCTCGGACGCGCAGCATCGCCAGGCCTTTGTTACCGGGCATTTGGAGTATGACCTGCTAACGCTGGATCGCGAGTATCGTCGTGACCTGGCAGCGGGGTTGCCGGTCGCGGTCCCGTACAACTACTATCCCGACGACGACCCCAACCGCCTGCCCGTCATCCGCTGGCGGACCTACGCCTACCAGCTGTTCTCCAACTGGCTGAACCACTACGTCTACCAGGAGACGCCCTTTGATCTGGCAGATATCCGCTGAGAGCTGGGGCAGGGGCGTTTTCAGACCCCACACAGGGACGCCCCTTCGCCCGACCTTTGCAGCCGCGACCGCAGGGGCGGCAGGCAGCAGACAACAGGGCAACGCAGAGGGGAAAAACAAAGGATCGCTTATGTCCTCAGACAGCTTGCTCAGTTGAGGCGGGCACGCAGCTCGGCTATTTGCGCGTCCTTCTCGGCTAAGGCGGCTTCCCGGGCGGCCAAGGTTGCCTCCCGTGCGGCAAGGGCGGCGTCCTTCTCCTCCACGACCTTCTGCCACTACTCGTTTGCCTTCTGCTCGCCTGTGCGCTCGGCGTTCCTCAGCGCCGAGGCCTCGTTGTAGCGGGCGAGCTCGCGCAGGCGCTCCAGCTCGCGGAACTCCGGCGATACGGTCACTTCACGGTATGCCTTGACTGCCTGTGTCACGATGGGTACCTCCAATGCGGTCAGTTGCTCTATATCCTCTTCGGTCCTGGCCTTGAACAATGCAAGCAAGGGCTCAAGCTCGTTTTCGGTGTTGATGTCTTCGGGTAGCTTGCCTACCTCGAAGTAGTGCATGGCAAGGCGATCGGTGAGCCTCTCATGGCGGCCTGTCTCCAAGAGCTGGAATTTTGAGTGGTAATGCGCAGCGTCAAAGAGCGCAAAGCCCAGTATGCTGATGACGATGACCTTGGGAAGATCGCCGTAGGAGCCTCCTGCAGACAGAGCCGAGGAGTACCCGCGTGCCCAGTAATAAAGCGAGCGCTCGGGGTAGTCGCCATCGTCTGCCACCTGCACCTCCAAGCTTACCTTGTCGCCGCCTACCTCCATGGCGATATCGAGCCGGCAGAACTTGTCTCCCATGCTTGCCGGGGGGATCCCTTGGTTGGTGACCCTGAAGCCGGTGAGGGCATCGACGCTGATGCCGAGCACTGCCGCCACGAGGTGCTTGAGCAGGTCTTGGTGGCGCACGAACAGGAGCTTGAACAGCGTGTCGTGGGTGAAGGTGTAGTCAAGCTTTGCCATAAGGCCGCCTTCCTTTCTTGAGGGCATTGTAGCATCTTTGGAACAGGGGCGCTGGCGCGAAGGGCAGGGCAGCGAGGCATGCCTTACAGCGGACACCGCACCTACTAGTATAGCATACTTATTCAGATAATTGTCAATAAGCGATGCCTCCAGCGTCTTTCCCGCCAGACCGCGCCTCGCGTCACTTGCACTTAACTCAAAAAGTGTTACAATGAAACCACTATAGGGCGGCAAGGCACGATGAAGGTGTGGGTGTTATGCAAGACATCGATGTATTGATTCACGTCAGGGACGCTAGCTCTGCAGGCTCTGCAGGCACGCTGGCCTCGACCGGCGACGCGACGGCCGCAGTGCTGATTACCCTTGCTCTTGCACTTTGCACCCTGGGCGCCTTCCTTCTCTACAAAAGCAGAGGCCCTGCCCTGAAGGCCGCCGCCCAAACGACGCATCGCAGGCCCCAAGGCACCCGCCCCGAACCCCAAGGCCCCCCCCCCAAAAACGCCCAGCCAAAACACCGCTTTAGCCAAACCACCCTTATCCCGGCCCAGCTGCTGCTAGCCCCAGTTA
>JAISMZ010000040.1 GCA_031276475.1 Coriobacteriales bacterium | reverse complement strand
GTAGTCCAAGACCAGCATTCTGTCCAAGGCGGGCTTGACGTCGGGTATCCCGAGCGCATCGCAGCATTTAAGGAGATGGCTGTAAGGCGAGTCCGCCTTGGAGTCCCTTCTCGTACTCTGATAGACCCTGGCGGCGGGAACGAGCTCGGTGTTTACGGTAACAAAGTTCTCGCAGATGCTGCAAGGCCTGTCGTTATCCATTATCACGGCATAAGGGATGTGGTTGATACCGAGACGGCGGCAAAGGGTCGTGGCGATAGCTTCGTTATAGGGCTCTTGTTGGTACACGCCGCTTCCGCTTTTAACCAGGTAGCGTTTGCCCTCGGCGATGATCCACTTCTTTTTGAGGACGCCGTCAGATGTGTTGTCCGGTGAGAGCAGGTCGATGTTCTCCAGGTTCTTCGAGTGGTCGCCAAAGAGCATCTCACCGACATCTGGGGAAAACCCGTTGGTGAAGAAGTTGACCTTGTCCCAGGTAAGTCCGGAGCCTTTCGGGCATATCCAGTACTGGTCTGAAAGGGAGAGGCCGTATGCGCTGAGAGCCAGAAAGGAGGTCGCGCCTCTGTCCGGCTCCCCGCTCATGTTGTCCAGCGCCTCGTCCAGGCCGTGGCGGCTGGCCGGTATCCTCCTAGAACGCCACCAACGGTTCAGCTGATAGGCATCGACATCGTTACCGTTGACATTTATGCCCAAAGGCACATGAGCGGGGTTTGCGGCTGAGCTGAGCTGTGAGATGACATATTCGGCACCATCATATGTGTCAAGCACTATATCGACAACAGGGATGTTCTTGTGCATCAGGGTATAGTCCATGCTGAATCACTCCATTTTCTATCACAGGCTCTGGCTCAGCTTTTTTAGTGGTCACAAAGCATATCACAACTGCCACACGTCGGATCACCCCCGCGGGTAAGGGGCGAATTGAACAAAGCAAACCGCCGGTCAAATGACCGGCGGTCGCCCGATTATTTGCTATGCTTTGCAAGATCTAACAAAAAAGCAAAGATTAGGGCTGGGATTGCAAATAACACTAACAATATAACGCCTATAACCTTAAATATATTATCAACAATGCGTTCCATAGTTTATCTCTATCCTAGTCTACTTGCACATAATTATCTGACAGTCGTACACCGTCAAAGTCGCCATCGTCTCCAACATACCATGGCCAGTCGATATCATCCACGCCATACGGCGCGCTATCGCCCTCAAGGAACGTCACCATTTATTATACATCAGATACGCAATATAGACGAAGGCCAGCGGGGGCATGGTGAGGGCGAGGACGATCATGGTAAGGGTCTGGCCGAAGGTGGCCTTGGGCTTGTCGTTGGTCATGCGGCCACCTCCTGTGCATAACGGTAGAACACGCTGCAAAACACCCCGACGCCCACTGCCGTCTGCGCAGCATAGGGCAGCGGGCATTGCGGGTCGTTGGTATGGGGCGCGTCGTGCTTGGCTATGAGTCCTTCGTAAAGCATCACAATCCTCCTTTCACCTTTTTTTGGTGTACCACTCCGGGTCATCGGTATAAAAGATATAGTAGTTTCCAATCAGGGACAGGATTATGCAGCCTGCCCAAGCAAGCAGCCAGACGATGATGCACTCATCCCCTGTGCCGGGAGTGATCATATAGAGCAGGAACACGGCAAACCCCACGCAGAAGCTGCCTACGATGGTCGTAAAGAAGTTATAGACAAGCCAACGGAATGCCCAGCGACTACCTAAGACAGGGTTAAAGACGTGCCTCTTACTGTACTTACGCTTGTCAAACATCGTCATCCTCCTTTTCTGCGGCAACCACAATCGGCGGTATTAAATGATAGATGAACTTGCTGAGCCCGCATCCACAATATCGGCCGCTTCTCCTTGCGTATCTTATGACCAGCCTCTGCCACAAACAACTGTTGGCAACACAGAATAGCCTGCGCACCACCCAGCGCATCGTCAGCCAGTGGGTTTTTAACTCCGCGGCATCAGGCTCACTCATCAGGGCTGCACCAAGTATAACTATCGTGATGCCCCTTTTTCGTCCCATGTGGCCAGCGAACTCTTCCATCAGACACAACGGAACCCAACTTGCGAGGTTTTCCCTGCTTTGCATCCATCCCCATTTTGCCCCAGCCTGAACGATAGCTGCGCATCAGCAAAATCAGCGGAATCCTGAATACCGGTTCGCTTCAGTGGCGGCTCCTGTGCTATCATCTCTCCTGCAAATTGACTCGGAATCTGGCGCACTCCCCGGGGCCCCCGCGGAACTTGAAGGAGCGAAGCGACTGAGTTCCGTGGGGTGGGAAGCTTTAATCGGTGCCTCCCTGGGAAGGATTCATGTGCTAAAACTGCTAACCGGTGAGGCGCAAAGCGGCAAGACCCGCTGGCTGCAACGCGAAGTCGAGATGCGCACGGCCGCAGGCAGCGACTGTTACGGCGTCATCACCCCGGGAATCTGGCGCAGGCAAACCGACGCGCCCAGCGGCCAGACGAGCTACGAAAAGCTCGGGATCGAGGCGCTGCTGCTGCCCGAGGGCAAACGCATCCCCTTCGCGTGTCGGCACGATTTAAAAAACGTTGTGGAGGACACCGCCCCGTCCCAGCAAAGCGACCGCGCTCGTCTGGGTTGGGCTATCAGCGACGCCGCACTGGACGCCGTGAACCGCCACTTTGACGCCTTAAGCAGGCAAGTTGCTGCTGCGGCTGCCGCGTCATCCTCCGCAGCCGGGGCCGCGGCGTACGGCCACGCCGCACCACCCACGGCCGCCCCCGCCGCTGCAACAAACCCCGCCGTCCCGGGCCTGCTCGTCGTTGATGAGCTCGGGCCATTGGAGCTGGAGCATCGGGGCGGCTTCAGCTCCGCCGTCCAACTGCTTTTGGCGGGGCCGACCTGGCTCTGGCCCGACGCGCTGATTGTCGTCCGACCGCGGTTGGTAAACAGGGCACGCGAGTTGTTCCAGGCCGCCTGGGGCAGCGCTAAGCTCTGTATCGAGCCGCCGGTTGACCACCTTCGCCCGTCTCCATCAATATAAGCACCTTCCCAGCGTCACCATCTTAGCTTCGCCCCACGCCTCCCGCCCGCCCCATCAGCGTCGCCATCTTTGCTCCGCATCACGCTTCCCATCCGTCCCACCTGCGTCGCCCGTCGCTCTGCGCCGCCACCCCGCGCTTCCCACCCGCTCCGCCGCCATCGCACCCCACCCCGCGCTTCCCGCCCGCCGCGCCGCAGACTTCCGCTATCATGGTCTGATGCTTCGTTTCACAGACGTATCGTACGAATACCAAACCCGCAACGCGGCGCTGCAGGCGCTTGGCGGGCTGTCTTTTGCTGTGGAGGAGGGCGACTCGCTGGTGATCATCGGCCCTTCCGGCTGCGGCAAGTCCACCGCGCTGCTGTTAGCCTGCGGCCTGCTGCAACCGAGTGGGGGAGAGGTGTTGGTGGCCGGCCGGCCGCTGGACGCCCCACGTCAGAGCACAGCGCTGATCCTGCAGGATTTTGGCCTGCTGCCCTGGAAGACCGTTCTGCAAAACGCCGCGTTGGGACTGGAGATCCGCAAGGTCGCTCGCCGCGAGCGTGAGAACCGTGCCAGGGCGGCCCTGCAAAGCGTCGGGCTGGGCGATTTTCTCCAGGCCTTTCCCCGCGAGCTTTCCGGCGGCATGCGCCAACGCCTGGCGCTGGCCCGCGCGCTGGCTCTGGACGTCAGCCTGATCTGCATGGACGAACCGCTCAGCGCTGTGGACACAATGCTGCGCGAGAGCCTTCAGGACCTGCTGCTGGTGCTGTGGCACGAGCGCGGCTACACCAGCCTCCTGGTCACCCACTCAATAGAGGAAGCGGTCTTTCTGGGGCGGCGAATCCTGGTCCTCAGCGCGCGCCCGGGTCGGCTCAGCGCCCTGATAGACAACCCCGGCATGGGCACTGCCGCCTACCGTGGCGACGCGGCCTTTTACGCAAAATGCAGCGAACTGCGCCGCGCGCTTGCAGGCGAAGGTGACGCCGCAAACAAGGGCAATGCTGTGGAGGAGAACGGCGTCGCCTCTAAAGCTGTCGCCGCTGGCAAGGGAGCCTTTGATGCCCGCTGATCGCCCGTCTGCCATGCCCGCTCCGGCCGCCTCTTCTCGCCCCGCCGAGCCTGCCCCCGCCGCGCCTGCCGAGCCGCCCTCCGCCGCCCCGCCCCGCCCTGCCGTCTATCCCGCTCCGGCCGCCGCCCGCCGTTCCCGTCGCGCCTTGCTGCGCGTCGGCGGTTACCTGGCGGCACTGGCTGCAATCGCCCTGGGCTGGCAGATAACGGCGCTGGCCATCAACAGCCCGGCCCTGCCCACGCCCATCGCCTCGGTTGAGATGCTCATCCGCTATGCGCCCCAACTGGCGCCCCAACTGGCGATAAGCCTCTACCGGGTTGTCATCTCAATGCTCCTCGGCACTGCCCTCGCCGTGCCCATCGGGCTGGCCATTGGCCGCAGCCCGCGCCTGGATGCAGTGCTGGCACCGATCCTCTACATCCTTTATCCAATCCCCAAAATCGTCCTGTTGCCGGTGCTGTTGGTGCTGCTGGGGCTGGCCGATGCCCCCAAGATCGTCCTGATTACCATCACCATCTTCTTTCAGGTGCTGGTCACGGTGCGCGACGCGGCCAGGGCGGTGCCCGAGCAGGCCGTCCTTTCTGTGCGCTCGCTGGGTGCGCGCCGCTGGGATGTCTACCGGCATGTGGTGGTGCCGGCCACGCTGCCCGAGCTGTTCACCGCGCTGCGCATCTCCTCGGGCACGGCGGTGGCAATCCTCTTTTTTGCGGAGGCAATCGCCGGTTCCAGCGGGCTGGGCTATTTCATCGTCGATTCCTGGGCGATGATTGCCTACCCGCGGATGTTTGCCGGAATCATCGCCATGGCGATGATGGGCGTTGTCCTCTACGAGGTCATCGACGCCCTGGAGCGCCACTTCACGCGCTGGCGGGGCTGACTCGAGTGTGCCTTTCCCGGTGTCGTCTATAAATGGTAATGCGGCAAGTTTCCCTTTGAACTCCTTATTGATGTTGAGTACTTCCTCATCTACCCATGCATATATCAAAGCAAAGTCCAGCCGCTTTAGCGTTCCAGCATTTATGATGAAGCCAAAGTTGTTTTTATTTCTAGGTTAACAGAAAAGAAAGAATATATTTTACAGATAGCTTAATAATTGATATAATCGCAGCAGTCTGGACGGCATAGACCTTGCAAAGGAGTACCAATTATGGTACAGTACAAAAACGCAATGCAGCAACAGCCGCTGCTCGATGTAGTTTTCTACCGAACTTCCGGCGGCAACGAGCCAGTACGTGAATGGCTGCTGGCGATGGACAAAGGAACAAGGACGGTTATCGGGCAGGACATTAAAACTGCTCAATATTGATGGCCTTTAGGTATGCCCCTGATCAGAAAGATGGAGAATGAACTTTGGGAGATACGGTCGCGATTCAGGAAAGGAAGCGCACGGGTGTTTTTCATAGTGGACGGTACCACCATGGTTTTGCTGCACGGTATTATCAAGAAAACCCAGAAGACGCCACAGAAAGAACTTGATATTGCTCGTGCAAGGCTAAAAAGCTATCAGGCGGAAAAGGAGACGGACAATGTCTAATAAACATAGAGGCTCGCACTTTGACGACTTTCTTCGTGAGGAGGGCCAGCTTGAGAAGGCCGAGGCAGTAGCTGCAAAGAGGGTCATTGCCTTTCAACTCAGGCAGGAGATGAGGCGGGCGGATGTCTCAAAAGCTGAGCTGGCGCGAAAGATGAACAGCAGCAGGTCAGCAGTCGACCGGCTTCTCGACCCGGATAACCAGGCGGTAACACTAAATACGCTTGAGCGCGCCGCGGCGGCGGTTAATAAGAAGCTAACCGTCAGCCTGACAACTTGACCCATCACATACGTCTCTTCCCGCACTATAGCTTCTTGCAGGGTCAAACTTAGGAACAGTAAGACAATCATCAGCCCCCAAGAATCCCTGTTGATTTGGGAGGAGCAAGCTCATGATGGCTGATGCTTTCTCGCAACACATCGCTCGTCGGTGTCATGCCGGGAGCGGTCTGCAACTACGACGCCAGCGCCTTATCGAGGATCCTGCGCATCAACTGTGAGCGCGTCTCATTGGCCTCCTTTGCCTTTACGTCCAGCTTGTCGCGACTGGACTGAGGAACTTTGAAGGCGATGGTAACGAGCTCATCCTTATATCACGAAAATCTGAGGAGTTTTGCTGCGCAGATCGGCGCCTCCCTGGGGCGACGCCGAGCTATGCCCCGAGTCGCCGGTTGGCTGCTTTTGTCCACTTCCACCAGTATAAATACATACAGAACCAGATGATGAGATAGACCAGAACAGAAATCGCCAGGTAGATGACGGTGTCTAAAAGGCTGAAGCCGGTGGGGCTGGTCCAACCACAGACGCTTGCGATGCTAATCAGCGAGCCTACCATTAACAGGAAGTGAACGGCAGTCTGGCGAGCCAGGCTCCAATGTTCTATCTCAAAGAGGATTGAGGAACCCGAACAGATCGCGCCGAGGACGCCGCAGAGGATGAACTGCCAAAAGGTCGCTGTCAGCTCGTCGGGCATCCATTGGAGCAGGGCTGGCGTTACCGGGTGCAATCTGCCGTCGCCTGCGGCAAACGATGTAGCGAGTACGAAGATAACGCCGATTGTCATCCCCAGAGGAAATCCCAGAAGCGTTCGGCTGATGGCCGACTTTCTGAGGGATGTTTCGGCATCGTGCTCGCGGTCGTTGTTGAGCCGCCGGCTGCCGGCAGTGCCGCTCCCATCGTAGTGCCCGTCGTGCTTCCCACTTCTCGGTATGTTGGCGTTCATGACAATCCTCACTTTCTTGGGTTTGCGATACCCAGATACTCCTTGATGGCCTTGGCTCTGCGACGCGAGACATAGGAGTATGAACCATCGCTCAGCCGCAGGCCGATGTTGCCGGCGATGCTGAGCTCAAAGCTGCGCACCTTCTTAAAGTTGACGATCTCGGCGTTGGAGATGCGGATGAATGACGTGCCCGCGAGCGCCTCCTCCAATTCATAAAGCCGGTGCTTGACCCTGACGGTACTGTCTTTGAGGCGCGCCTGCACGGTCTGTCCCTGGGTGAAGAAGCAGTAGACCTCGTCTGGACTGAGGAGCACCACGTCCTCTTCGCGATAGCCTAACAACCGTCCATCGCTTCTAGCGTCGGTGCCCTGCTGCGCACCGAGCTGCAAGCTGAGCTGCTTAGTCAGCTGCCGCACTTCGTCGGTGATCTCGGCGGTGTAAAGCACCAGGCGTGGCTGCTTGGCCTGCTCGTCGATGATTATCTCCAGCGTGTAGTCCATGCTCGCTTCCTGTTCCTACGGGTATAAAGCCAGTATAGCCAACCTCGACGCGCGCAAACGCCCCTGAATATAACTGGTCAGGCAGAGAATACAACTGGTCAAGTAGGGAATACGATTGGTTGCCTGCTGTTTTTTACGGTCGCCGCGTCCTGGTGACGAGTGCGCGTCCGGGTAGACTCAGCGCCCTGATCGACAGCTCCGGCCAGGGAAGCGCCGATTAATCCGCAGCAAGAAAATAATCCAACTCGTCACGGTAGCGCTCCTGTTCCTTCTCGCAGACAGCAAGTAGAAAC
>JAISMZ010000033.1 GCA_031276475.1 Coriobacteriales bacterium | reverse complement strand
ACCGAGCCTGCACCCTGCTTGAGCGCCAGTGCCGCCAGCTCGGGGTCGTACAGTGACGCCTCGGCCATCACCTGGTCTACCAACTCCGGCAGAGCCTGGACGATCAGTTGCAGGGAGAGCTGGTGGTCCGTCTGGGCAAGGTGGCGGCGCAGCAACCGCAGACTTGCGGCTATCGCCTCTTCTCCCCCGCTGACTGCGACATAGGCCATCAGCTCACGCTCCCAGAATCGCACGCGAGCTCCGCGGCAGGCCGACAAGCCGCCCAGCGGGATCTAGCAGGAGGATGTCGATGCCACAGGGAAACTCGTCATCGCGCGCACCGCGGGCGAAAAACCAATAGGAGCTGCTGGCCGCAAAGCACTGCTGGCCGTTGATGCCGGGGCCCTCCAAAACAAAGCGGTGCGAAGCCACATCGCCAACGTCGGTGGCCAACGCGTCACACTCCAACAGCACCGTGGCACCGCGCTCGGGCGAGGCGGGTGTGCCGCCGGGAACGGCCGCAATCAGCCGGCTGGCCGCATCTTTTTGGGCATCTCTGGTAATCAGCGCGAACAGCGCCGCCGGCAGGGCGGAGCGGAGTTGCGAAGTGTCACTTTGCGCCAGCTGCGCCGCCGGTACCACCGCAGTTGGCGCAGGCGCCGCGGACGCCGTTGCAACAGTGGCCGCCGTTGCAGCACCAACAACATCCTCAACAAAATCGCCGCTGCCCAACGGCCGTGCATAGGTCTGCGTGCCTACCGCCGCGCTGAAGGCCTCGTCGTCGGCGCTGGCCACCGCAAAGCCGCAGGTGCTGTCCAAAAGCGTCACGGCGAGGGCGGCAAGATGGGGATTGGCAAAGCCCGGCGCGGCTAGAGCCGGTACCTGTTGCAGACGCCCCGGACGGGCCAGGGCATTCATCGTCGCCCTGAAGGCCTGCTGCGTGACGTGCAGAACCGAACTCGACTCCACTACCGTGTCACCACCAAAAGAATTAATGCGAATAGCAAATATATGATTATTGTTGTGATTCTCAGCCGGGTCATGTTGTTCATGGCCTACCACCCTTTCTGTCCTCTTCGGTAAGCATGCTGAAAAACTCCACGCGCGTGGCCTGCAACTCCTCGCAAACGCCCGTCTCGGCCTGCGCCAACCGCTGCTCAGCCTCCAGTAGTCGCCGCTGCCAGAGTTGTTGAGGAGGAAGCTGCTCTTCCAGGCCGAAGGCGGCATCTATGACCGCCAGCTGATAGGCTCGCTCGCCCACTTCGCCCAGCACCAAACCGATACCAACCGTATCGTCGATGGCGACCTTGCACTCGCTGAGCACGGCCTCGCCGAGATAGAACAGCGTGCCTTTGGCACTTTCGCGAACGCGGTTGATCACCAGTACCTGACGCGGCTCGCTGATTATTCGCAGCTGGCGTTTGGCATCCGCGCCTTCGCGGGGGCTGCCGGCTGAGCCGCTGTCTGTCTGGCTGCTGCAGGCGCAGGCGGCCTCGATCTCCGCGCAGAGCTCCTGCGCCAGTACCGGGTCGGCCTCCACCAGCACCCGCGTCCGCCGCGCCCGACTGATAACCGCCGCGCCGGAGGCACCGGTCGCTGCGGTGGCTGAGGTAGCCACAGTTCTGTCCGCTCCGGTAGCCGCGGCGGACGCAGCTGCAACTGCTGCCGCGTCCTTCTCCAAATCTGTCACCTGTTCAGCCAATCCGGTTCCAACCTTTATAGATAGCGTTTACGCAACTGGGTGGCGACGATCTCCAGCACCGCCGTGACGATCAGGCAGTAATAGACGATGAAGCCGACCTCATGGATGTTGTGGTAGAAGCTGCCGGCGAGGTAGAGCTGGTAGCCGATGCCGCCAGCACCGGCCACCGCTCCCACCGCGACCGCGTTGACGAAATTTATCTCAAAACGGATGAAGGTCCAGGAGAGCATGCTGCTTGCGGTCTCGGGCAGCACCGACTGAAAGACTATCTGCCACCAGGAGGCACCGCTGGCCCTGAGCGCCTCGATGACGCCCGGGTCGATCTCCTCAAAACTCTCGGAATAGGCCTTTACCAGGTAGGCCACACTGTGAAAGAGCAGACCGCAGACGGCCGCCTCGGGCCCTAAGCCAACGGCGACGGTAAAGACCAGCACCCAGAGGATGGTGGGCACCGCCCGGCAAAACGACATCACCACCTTAATGGCGTTGCTCAGCGCGCGGCTGCTCAGGTTGGCGGCGGCAAAAAGCCCGAGTACGAAGGCCACCAGAGCGCCGATGCAGGTGGTCAGCAGCGCCAGGGCCAACGACACAAAGAGCCCCTCGGTGACCTCGGCCAGCGAGAAGTGGCGGTCGATGTAAGGCGCGGTGATCATCGTCCAGAAGTCGCCGGCGGCCCCGGCGAAGGCCTCCAGGAAGGGCACGCGGCCGTAGTTCAGGCTTGCCATGGTGTAGATGGTCAGCGCGGCGAGGGCGATAAAGACGGCGCCGAGTACCGCATTTGCCCGGGAGAAGACCCGCACGCGGATCTGCCCGCGGCGGTTCTTGCGAACGAATTGGTGGATCTGCTCGTCGGCGGTGAGGGTGGCGGGGGCCGGACCACAGGTGGCGGGCAGGTCGCGGACGGCAGCCTCAGCCGCGGGACTGCTGCCAGCTACAGGCAGGTCGCTGACCGCGAAATCGCCGTTCTTCTCCCCTGTCATAAAATCGCCCGCCGGATGAAGTTTGAGGTCAGCTCCAGGGCGATTACCACAACGACGATGGCGAGAACCACCAGGCCGGCCTCGTCGTAGCGAAAGCTCTTGTAGTACATATCAAATACGAAGCCGATGCCCGTGCCCGTGAGGATGCCGATCAGCGTGGCGTCGCGGACGTTGGTCTCAACCATGTAGAGTACCCAGCTGAGCACCACGGTCGAGCACAGCGGGATTACCGCCTGAGCCACCACCTGGCCGTAACTGGCGCCCACGGCGCGCAGGGCCTCGACGGCGCCGCGGCTGACCTCGTCGATGCTCTCGAGGAAGCAGCGGGTCAGGTAGCCAAAGCTGGTCAGGAACAGCGCGAAGTAGCCCGTGAACTCGCTTTGCTTGAACGAGAAGAGCAAAATCAGCGCCCAGGCGACCGTGGGGATGTTGCGAAAGAGTGAGGCGATGGCGCGGACGATGAACTGCATTGGGCCTTTGAGCCCCACCGAGCGCGAGCCGAGGACCGCAAAGACCAGCGCCAGTACCGCGGCGGTGCAGCTGGCCGCAATTGAGACCAGGACGGTCGCCCCCAGCTGCGTGAGGATCACCGGCAGACGCGCGAGCGAGGCCGCACTGGGGAGGAAGTTGGTGAACATCCAGATCAGGCCGGAGGGCACGTCAATAATGGTTTGGAGGAAGTCGAAGGAAAGCAGGCCGCCGCTCACCCCGTTCAGCACTATCAGGCCGGCCGCGACCGCCAAGATGATCAGGCCGCGGCGGCGGAAGAAGGCCTTGGCCTGGGCGGTGGCCTGGGCGGCGGGGGCAGCTGCGCTGGCTGCGTTGCCCGCAATGCCCGAAGCGCCTGATCCGCCCGAAGCGCCTGTGACACCGGCTGGTCTAACGGTCGCCGTGCTTTCAGGACTTTCAGGCACTGAGGCGCTCCGGCACCAGTGAGAACGGCGGCGCCACCAACTCTTCGTTGGCGCTCATACCATAGAGGTGGCCAATCAGATCGTCGCTGAAGTCCCCCGGCGTGCCGTCATAGATCAGTTCGCCGCTGCGCAGGGCTAAGACGCGGTCCGAATACTCCAAGGCATAATCTACCTGATGCAGATTGACCAGGCAGGTGATGCCCAAGTTGTCGGCGATGGCCCGCAGGTAGCTCATGATCACCCGGGACGACTTGGGGTCGAGGCTGGCCACGGGCTCATCACATAAAACCAGCAGCGGGTCTTGAACCAGGGCCCGGGCGATGCCCACCCGCTGTTTCTGACCGCCGGAGAGCTGGTCGGTGCGGGTATAGGCGAACTCGATGATTCCCAGCTGGGCGAGGACGTTGAGCGCCTTTTGCTTCTCGTCTTCGCTGTAGGAGCCAAGCATTCCCGCCAGGGTGGACTTGTAGCCCAGACGCCCGTGCAGGACGTTTTCGATAGTCGTCAGGCGATGCACGAGGTTGTAGTGTTGAAAGATCATGCTGATCCGTCGCCGCAGAGTGCGCAGATCCTTACGCCGTAGCTTGCGAACGTCCTGGCCGGCAAAGACGATCTCGCCGCTGGAAGCCTCAATCATCCGATTGATGCAGCGCAGCAGCGTCGATTTGCCGGCACCCGACGGGCCGATGACGCTGACCAACTCGCCGCGACGCAGTTCAAAGCTGACATTGTGCAACGCAGGACGATCGCGCGTATAGCTTTTGCAGAGCCCGTCTACGCTGATCAGGATGTCCGCCTCGGCGACAGGGACGGTGGCGAGCGTCCCAGCAGCTGGGGCGGCGGTTGCGACTAGCTGTGCGAGCGGGATGAGCGGCTCGGGCGGCTCGAGGGTCGCAAGCGGAGCGGGCGGCGCGCTCCGGTCAAACGCTTCGGGTAGTTCGGGCGGTGTGAGCGGGACGATCGGCTCGACCCGCTCACGCACCATGTCTGCTACCGCAGGACCGCCCATCACTCGCTCAGCTTGCGGATCGGATCGTACCAGGCGTCATCCACCGGCACAAAGCAGAGGTTCTCGCTCTTCTTAACATAGAGCGCCTTGGCGTTCTCGTCGTCAGGGTCGCTGAAGATGCGGTCGTCGTTGCCAACGGTATCCGAGCAGAACAGCTTGGTGATAGCGTCAATCTCGGTAGTGCTCAGCACGTCTCCGTTCACACAAAACG